>JAKFXU010000175.1 GCA_021731215.1 Rhodoferax sp. | reverse complement strand
GATTACACTCGCTTTCAGTCCGACCGCCTGCTCACCTTGCAGCCCAATGGTCAGCGCGCCTATTCCTTGCTGCAGCTCAGCCGGCCCTGGCTGGCACCGGCCGGCTTCATTACCCCGAAGCTGCAGTTGCACGCCACCCATTATCAGTTTGACACGCCCTTGACGAATGGTGCCAGCGCCGCCAGCCGGGTGCTGCCGACCTTCAGTCTGGACAGCGGTCTGGTGTTTGAACGCGATGCCAGTTACTTTGGCAGAGGTTTTCGCCAGACGCTGGAGCCGCGTGTCTTTTACGTCAACACCCCGTACCGCGATCAGAGCCAGTTGCCCAATTACGACTCGGGTGCCCACGACTTCAACTTTGCCACCATTTACGCGGAAAACGCCTTTGTCGGCAACGACCGCATTTCCGACAGCAACCTGCTGACGCTGGGGTTGAGCACGCGCCTGCTCGACCCGGCCAGCGGCGCTGAAACTGCGCGTTTCGGCTTGGCGCAGCGTTTGCGCTTCAAAGACCAGAATGTTGCCCTGCCAGGGGGCGTCCCGGTGGTTGACCGCATCAGCGATCTGCTGCTGGGGGCCTCGGTCAACTGGGATCCGAGCTGGGCGCTGGACGCCACCGTGCAGTTCAACCCGAAAACCGATCAATCGGTGCGCTCCACCCTGGGCGCGCGCTACCACCCGGGCCACTACCGCACGCTCACCGGCGCCTACCGCTTCCAGCGCGGCGCCAGTGAGCAGTTGGAGGCCGCCTGGCAATGGCCGCTGAATGATCTCTGGGGCGACCGCGGGCAAAACCTGGGGCCGGGACGCGGTCAGGGCGAGGGCCGCTGGTACAGCGTCGGGCGGCTTAATTACAGTTTGAATGAGCGCAAGCTGGTCGATGCCGTGCTCGGTTTTGAGTACGATGCCGGCTGCTGGCTGGGCCGTGTGGTGCTGGAGCGGCTGCAGACCAGCCGCGCTTCGGCCACGCAGCGCATCATGTTCCAGCTTGAATTTGTCGGCTTTACCCGTTTGGGCGTCAACCCCTTGCAGACTTTGAAAAACAATATTCCAAGTTACCAGAATCTGCGCGAGCGCAGCAGCCCTCCCAGCCGTTTTAGCAATTACGATTGATCCATCATGACCCATCGCCTAGTGGCCCTGACCGTGGCCAGTGTTGCCATTCTTGCCCCCTTCTGCGCGCCGGCGCAGGGTTTGCGGCTGCCGGGCGGCCCGTCGCTCGCCGCGCCCCAGGCTCAGCGAGCGGTGGACTACATTGTGGCGGTGGTCAATTCCGAGCCCATCACCAACAACGAGGTACGCCAGGAACTGCAGCGCGCGCAACAACAACTGGCCCAGCAGGGCCGGTCCCAGCCCGAAGCCCAAGCGCTGGCGCGCCAGGTGCTGGAGAGCCTCATCAACCAAAAGGCGCAGTTGCAACTGGCCCGCGAATCCGGCATTCGGGTCGACGACGCGGCGGTGGATCAAGCCGAGCAGTCGATTGCGCGGCAAAACCAGATCGATGTCGCCGAGTTGCACCGGCGCCTGGCCAGCGATGGCGTGCTGCCGAGCCAGTTGCGCGCCCAGTTGCGCGACCAACTGATGCTCACGCGCCTGCGTGAGCGCGAGGTCGATGCGCGCGTGCGCGTGTCCGACCAGGAAGTGGACCAATACTTGCGCGAGCAACAGAACAACAGCGATCCCACCACCCAGGAAATCAACCTGGCGCAGATTCTGGTGGCGGTGCCCGACACGGCCAGCGCCGAGCAATTGGCCGCCTTGCAGGCCAAGGCGCAGCGCGCGCTGGCGCGGGCCCGTGCCGGGGACGACTTTGTCACCTTGGTGCGTGAATTCTCGGACGGGTCCGAGCGTGCCAGCGGCGGCGTGCTGGGCTTGCGCACGGCCAGTCGCTACCCGCCGCTGTTCCTGCAGGCGACACAAGGCCTGGGGGAGGGTGATATTTCCGAGCTGGTGCGTTCGGGCGCTGGTTTTCACATCCTCAAAGTTCTCGAAAAGACGCGCAGCGGCCTGCCCGCCATGAGCGTGACGCAGAGCCGGGCGCGCCATATTTTGTTGCGCCTGAGCCCGCAACTCACGCAAGCCGCTGCCCATCAGCAGTTGACGGACTTCAGGACCCGCATTTTGGCCGGACAGGCCGATTTTGCGGCGCTGGCGCGCCAGCACTCGCAAGATGGCAGTGCGGCGCAGGGCGGCGACCTGGGCTGGGCCAGTCCCGGCATGTTTGTGCCCGAGTTTGAGGAGGTCATGAACCAGCTCGCGCCGGGGCAGATCAGCGCGCCGCTGGTATCGCGCTTTGGTGTCCATCTGATCGCGTTGACCGAGCGCCGCAGCATCGCTTTAAGCGCACGCGAGCAAGGCGAGGCGGTGCGCGCCCTGCTGCGCGACAAGAAGCTGCAGGACGCTTACCTGAGCTGGGCGCAGGAACTGCGCAGTCGTGCCTACGTCGAACTGCGCGAGCCGCCGCAATAATATGGCCCCCACGCTCCCTCACTGCCCCGTGATCGGCGGGAGCCGATCACGCTTGTGGTCGCTGCCCCCCGAGGGGGCCGTGCCTTGCTTGGGGCGGCCCGGCGCGGCGGCCAGCCCAAACGGTATCGCATGAAGCATATTGCGCGCAAGCGTTTCGGCCAGCATTTTCTGGCCGATCGCAGCATGATCGAGGCCATTGTTGCTGCGATTGCCCCCAAGCCGGGGCAGCGCATGGTGGAAATCGGGCCCGGCCTGGCGGCCCTGACGCAGCCGCTGGTGGAGCGCCTGGGCCAGCTCACCGTGATCGAACTCGACCGTGATCTGGCGGCGCGCCTGCGCGCCCATCCCCAGCTCTGCGTGATTGAAGCGGATGTGCTGAAAGTGGACTTTGCCGAGCTCGCGCACTCATTGACTTCGTCAAGCCTGGGCGCGCCAAAACTGCGCGTGGTCGGCAACCTGCCCTACAACATCTCGACCCCGATTCTGTTTCATCTGCTGGATTTTGTGGATGTCATTGAAGACCAGCACTTCATGCTGCAAAAAGAAGTGATCGACCGCATGGTGGCGCGTCCGGCCACGGCGGCATACGGCCGTTTGAGCGTCATGCTGCAATGGCGTTACGCCATGGAAAACGTGCTGTTTGTGCCACCCGCGAGTTTCGAGCCGCCGCCCCGGGTCGACAGTGCGGTGGTGCGCATGGTGCCGCGCGACCATCCGGCCGGGGTCGACGTGCAACTCTTGAGTGAGCTGGTGCAGGTGGCGTTCAGCCAGCGCCGCAAGCTATTGCGCCACACCCTGGGCAAGTGGTTGCAGGAAAACGCCTATGCCGGCGCGTTCGATGTGCAGCGTCGGGCCGAGGAAGTTCCGGTGGCCGAGTATCTGGCATTGGCCGAACAAATAAAAAGCGCCCAATAATAGGCGCCAAGCAACTGCTCAATGGCATTGAACATCCCAAAACAAAAGGCCCACCGAATCGGTAGGCCTTTTGTTTGATGCGGGGCGCGCTGCGATCAGGCCGCAGCCAACCAATAGCCGGCATTGAAGGGGCTGCTCATGCGCAGCGCCAGGGGCGAGATGTCCAACAATTTGTCAGTCGGCATTTTTTCGCCCGATTCGGTGGTGAGTTCGATGCCCGACACGGGGTGGCTGCCCGTATCAGTGCCTTTTGCCTCGTTCGCCCGTTCTGCTTGGCTGGTGTGTGCAGAACGGGCTACAGAAAAGAATAGAAACATCGGAACGGTATTTTTCGATCCCCCCAGTAGTCGGAGGCGTCGCGGAAGATGTCGAGCAGCTGTTCGCGCGCTTCCTTGTCAAACTTGGTGTTGGCCGGGATGTGCTCCAGCACCGCAATAAAACCAGGCTGCGGGCCGGACTTGTGCAGCGGGTCGGTCATGCTGTCATACAGCGCGTCGAAGTTCTTGCCGACATGCGTCGACAGCATGAATTGCTGGCCGATCAGGTCCAGCACGTCCTGCTTGGTCTGGGCGTTGGCCAGACTGGCATACAGAAAATGCTGACCCAGGGAGCGGGCCGCGTCCTGCAGCTCCTGCACCCGGAAGGCGCGGATCGACTGGACGATATTGGGCCGGATGCCGCGCAGCGGCGTATCCGTTGTCGCACGCTGGGGCGCGCTGGTTTCGGGACTAAGACTAAGTGACATATTTATTCCTGCTTCACTTTTCAAAAATTACTAACTCAAACTCAGGGCACGATCTTGCGGAAGCTTGCATAGTGATCGGCGGTGTAATAACAGGTGTCCGGTGTTCTGGCTTGACCCCCACACACCAGGCGCCGGGCACCCCGGTCGCGCGAACCCGGTGTCTTCACGGTGTATTCGCGGTAGTAACCCCGCTTTTGGGCGGGCAACAAACGCTCACGGTTTCCAAATACACTGCCGTCTTTCTCATAGGCAAACGGACCACCCTGGTGGATCAGCTCGTAGGTTTGCACGCCCTGCCTGGGTAATTCGGCGACCGTCATCGTGGCCGGCGGGTCTGTCATGGCAGACCCCCTGGCCTGTACCCAGGCGGAGGCTAAAGCCGCTGAAAGCAAAAAGCCAGCAAGTACTAACTTCAAACTTTTCAGGCGCGACATGGAAAACTACAGCTCTCACAACACTCCGGGTTAACCCGGAAATTTCAAGGTTCGTAGTGTCGCGTATTTAGCGAAAAAACGCAAGTGATTGCTTAATAAACAGGCAATCATGCATGATTCTCAGCGCAAACAAGTGAGCACCAACTTGAGTTACGTCAATTAGCGTGTGGCATTGGCGTCGGCCACCGTCAGCGCCGTCATATTGACAATCCGGCGCACCGTGGCGCTAGCGGTCAAAATATGCACCGGCTTGGCCGCCCCCAGCAGCACCGGGCCAACGGCAATATTGCCGCCGGCCGCTGTTTTGAGCAGGTTGTAGGCGATATTGGCGGCATCAATATTGGGCAGCACCAGCAGGTTGGCGTCGCCCGCCAAGCTGCTATTGGGCATCAGGGCGGCGCGCGCTTTGCCATCGAGCGCGACGTCGCCATGCATTTCGCCGTCCACTTCCAGCCAGGGGGCCTGGCTTCGCAGCAAGTCCAGGGTCTGGCGCATCTTGATCGCGCTGGGCTGGTTGCTGCTGCCAAAGTTGGAGTGGCTCAGCAAGGCGGCTTTGGGCCGGATGCCGAAACGCATCATTTCCTCGGCCGCCATCGTCGTGATTTCGGCCAACTGCTCGGCCGTGGGGTCGTAATTGACGTGGGTGTCGACCAAAAACAACTGGCGCTCGGGCAGCATCAGGCCATTCATGCAGGCATAGGTGTTGACACCGGCGCGCCGGCCAATCACCTGGTCCAGGTACTGCAGGTGCATGGCGGTGCTGCCCCAGGTGCCACAAATCAGGCCATCGACGTCGCCCTTGTGCAGCAGCATGGCGCCAATCAGGGTCAGGCGCCGGCGCATTTCAATCTTCGCGACCTGGGCCGTGATGCCCTTGCGTTCCGTCATGCGGTGGTAGGTTTGCCAGAAATCGCGGTAGCG
>JAKFXU010000038.1 GCA_021731215.1 Rhodoferax sp. | reverse complement strand
ATCCACAGTACTGGCCTGTTTGGGATGTTTTTCGGGGGGCTTTCCGTTGGTGACAGGACGCGCACCAGGTCAAACGAATCTGTCGCCAAAGCTAGGGGGGGGTGATCTAACGCACTGGTGACGCCGGCACGGTGGCCAGGTCGCCGCGGTGTCGCCATCAGCATGACGCGCAGCGCTGCCGGGACGGCATGACGAAAGGGATGGAAGCCCGAAGGGGTGAGACTCGGAACGAGGCTCAATGCGCAGCACGATAGCCCGGCCCCGGCCGCGCCGGGGTGAGCCTAAGACTTCTTCGGAATCGGCGGCGGCGAACCCATCAGCATCAGCCCGCCCGTTACCTGCTTCACCTTGGCTTGCGGATAGACGGCCAGAACATTCCTTAGCTGGGGCAAAAAGGCATCCTTGAAATCTTTGTCCGGGTCTTTGCCCGTGTACTCCTGCGCGAACTGCTCGCGTAGCGACTTCCAATGTAGGATGACCGGGCGGCCCTCGATGCGGTGCAGGCGGTGGGCAAGCCATGCGTACACGTCCAGGGCCAGCGCAGAGCCTTTCAAGGCGTGCAAGGCGCGATTGTCCAGCGGTACGGCGCTATCCATCAGCGAATTGAAATAGCCTTCGGAAAGTTTCATAACGCCCGGCCAAAGCGAACGCTGCCCGGCCTTACCGTCCGCCACCCATGCGTCGAACTGCTCGACGGGCTGACCGTTGAACGTGCGGCCCTTGAAACCGAGCTGCAAGCGACAGGCGGCAAGCGCGTGCATTTGCGGCCGCAAAGTCGAATAGCGGCCGCCTTGGCGGTCGTAGCCCATCAAACGCAAGAAATCGGCTGCGCTGTCGCCAATGGGAATTTCTCGGGTGCTGTAGCGCTTGGCATAGGACGACACCCACGCCAGCGCCAAACGCGGCATAGCCCCGTAGGGGATAGGCTGCTGCACCGGCCCTTTGCCCTCGTCCAGCCATCCGGCTTGCACGTTCACCCAAGCGTCGCCGGATTTGCGCATGAACTCGCGGGCGGCGGTCTTGGAACGCGGCAAACCGACCTGGCACAGCACGGCATGGGTGAACGACATGAACTCGCCGTATTCTTCCTGCGTCGTGGCGGCGATTTGCGCGCCCACGTCCAGCAGCTTGTTTTGCTGCGGGGTGATGATCGCGCCGGGCTTGGCCGTGCGCTGAATGATGGCCGGCTCTTTGGGCTGCGCCTTCGGCGCTGCTGTTGCCTTCTTTGCAGCCGGCACACTCTTGCCCATGAGTGCGCCCACGGACTGGAAGCCCCCCACACGCGCCGGCTCGGCCGGCTCGGCAAACGCTTCGGGCGTTCGATTAAAGCGGGTAACGGCTGCGGCGGCTCTCTTGGCCTGCTCTACGCCCATGCCGGCGTCGATCAACGTGGCGCGGTGCTTGCTCTCGGTCAATGCTTCGCGCCGCACATGAACCGTTTTAGCGGCCACGGTGGCCGCATCCTCGGCGGGCAGGCCCATAGCAATCAATTGATCGCGGTAGGCGTCCCTATCAAACGTGTCGTCATCAAGGTTTAAGGCTGTCTGTCCCACGCCATTTTTGCTAAGATTGGTCATGATCGTTTCCTAGTTCTGGTGATGGTCACGCGGCCCTAAATGAGTTTCGCCACTCCGGGGCCGCACCCAGCCCAACACTGTTAGCGCGGTGTTGGGCTTTTCTTTTTTCATACTGGCCCGGCTTCCTCGCGCCAGTTGGACGAATCCACGATTATTTCGGGGTCAAGGTGCGCCACGTCGGCCAGCGTCGTGAGTGCCTTTTCAAACGTCCGAAAGCGCACCGGGCGGCCGTCGTGCGTGATGGCGTGCAAGGTCTGGCCCTGACGGGCGTACAGGGCGAACCCTTGGCCGTCGTTCGGGTAAAGCACTGCCTGCACGCGCTCCCCGTCCGGGGTGTCACAAGCGGCATTCAAGCGGTGGAACGTCCACGCCCTGCCCTTCCTTACCTTCGGCTCGATCTGTTCAAAAAAATCAGTCACAAATGCCTCGACTTGTTCGGGCGGCAAGCCCAAGTTTTGATCTGTATTCATCTTCGCCACTCCTGAAAAACCGGCGTTAGCGCGCCGGGGTTGTAATCACGGCGTTTGTTGCGCCGCGTGCTTCACTCTCAAAATCTCGACGGTGCGGGACTCGGCCAGCACACGATAAAAAACGATGTAGTTCGGATGCACGACCAGCTCGCGCAGCCATTCAGGCAGGCCCGGCCTGCCCTTGCGTCCAAGCTCTGGATGCTGTGCAAGCGGCTTTGTCTTGTCGCGCAGTTCCTGGCCGAAGCTCTTGGCCCGCGTCGGGTTGTCTTTGCCGATGTAGCGCACGATGGCGCGCAAGTCCTCGCGTGCCATAGGCCGCCATTCAATGCGGTAAGGCTTGGCCGTCATGCGCGCTTTTTCTTCGGCAAGGCGGCAATGTCAGCGTCCATTTCGGCCATGACTTCATCGTGCGGGATGCTCGGCCGTGGGTCATCAATGGATGCCTGAATCTCGCTGGCCAGCCACTGGTTATAGGCTGCGGCTTCGTGCGCTCCACGCATGGCCTCGGCGCGGTTCTGCCGGCTGCGGGTCATGTCCTTTTGGTCGGGGTTCCAGTTGGTGGCGTCGAGCTGCGCAACGGCAATACCCACGTCGCGCAACACGATCAGCGCAGAAGTGGGATTGCCAAAACGGCGCGGCTCGGTGCTGCGGGCCTTCACCAAAAAGGCGTCTTGGCCGCTTCGGGTGGCGATTTCAACGAAGAAGCCGCCGCCCTGCCCTTTCAGGGTTACACCCTTCACGCCGCCGGCGCTGGCCGTGGCGCGTAGCTGCTCTAGTGTCATGCTGTGCATGGTGCGCTCCTTTATCAATCAAGGTTACTTGCAAGCCTCTATTGTGCATGAATGATAGAAGTCGTGCAATATAAAATATGTTCATAAAACGGTGGTTTTCTGGACACCATCCGTTTTCTGCTGTCCCGGGTTATCCAAATCAGTTAAAGTGTTCATTTATTCGTTCAGCTTTCAATGTGGCGGAACTGTTCATGAATCAACGCATCGGCTATGCCCGCGTCTCAACCGACGATCAAAACCTAGACCTGCAACGGGACGCACTCCAGCAGGCTGGGTGTTCGACCATCTACGAGGAAGCCGCCAGCGGCAAAAGCACGGCCCGGCCAGAGCTTGAGCAATGCCGGAAGGCACTCCGGGCCGGCGACACGCTAGTGGTGTGGCGGCTGGATCGTCTCGGGCGCAGCCTGCCCGACCTGGTGCAGATCGTGGCCGACCTAGAGCAGCGCGGCGTGCACTTCGAAAGCCTGACCGAAAAAATTGAGACAGGAAACGCGGCAGGGAAGCTGCAATTCCACGTTTTCGCGGCGCTGGCTGAGTTCGAGCGGGGATTGATCCGGGAGCGCACACGTGCAGGGCTTGAAGCAGCCCGTGCCCGTGGCCGGGCCGGTGGCCGTAAGCCGAAGCTGGATGCAAAGCAGATACGCCACATTAAGGCGCTACTGCGCGACCCGAAAACATGTGTGGCAGAACTCGCCCGAGATTACGGCGTGTCTCGAACAACGATTTACAAGCATTGCGGCGTGGTGCAGCCGCGCCCCGAATGAGAGGACAAAACAACATGCCAAAAGCAAAATCCGCCGCGCCGTCTGGTGTGGAGAGAATCCAGCGTCCCGAACCGCTTACCCTGCGCGGTTCGACGCTTTTTGAAGGGGACGCCCTAACCGTGCTGCGCCGCTTGCCTTCCGGGTCTGTGCGCTGCGTGGTCACGTCGCCGCCCTATTGGGGGCTGCGAGACTACGGCATCGAGGAGCAAATCGGCCTTGAAGGCACCATGCCCCAATTCCTGCACCGACTGGTAGCCATCTTCGCCGAAGTTAAGCGCGTGCTGACCGATGACGGCACCCTCTGGCTGAATATTGGCGACGGCTATACGAGCGGCAATCGTGGCTATCGCGCCCCGGACAAGAAGAACCCAGCCCGTGCAATGGACGTTCGCCCGGACACGCCCGAGGGCTTGAAGCCAAAAGACTTGATGGGCATTCCGTGGCGACTGGCCTTCGCCTTGCAAGATGACGGCTGGTATCTTCGCAGTGACATTGTTTGGAACAAGCCAAACGCGATGCCGGAGAGTGTGAAAGATCGCCCGGCCCGCTCGCATGAGTTCCTGTTCATGTTCACTAAGTCTGAGAAGTATTTTTACGACTGGCAGGCCGTCCGAGAACCAGCAGACGGTGGCGGCCTGCGCAATCGCCGCTCAGTCTGGCATGTGAACACCAAGCCCTTTGCCGGTGCCCACTTCGCCACCTTCCCGCCCGAATTGATCCGGCCTTGCATCCACGCATCGACCGAACCCGGGGATTACGTACTCGATCCGTTCTTTGGTTCGGGAACCGTGGGCCTCGTATGCCAGGACGAAAACCGGCAGTACGTGGGAATTGAACTCAACCCCGAATATGTGACCTTGGCGGCTGATCGCCTGCAAGGGCAGAACAGCAACGTGATAAGGATCGCCGCCGCATGACGACCCCCAACAAAATCAACTTCCCGCCGCCGAAGTTGCAAATCGACTTCGCCTTTGCTCTCAAGCGATTCCGCGCTGTTTACCTGCAAAGTGCCTTGTTGGAAACGGTGCGCGACATGGACATTGCCGAGCTGGACAAGCAGCTCGCCGAATACGTCCCTCCGGCAGACTTGGCGACCCTCGCGCAGTACGGCCTACGGGCCGAACTGCTGTTTGCTGTGCCGGTCGTACTGGAGGCGAACCCCCACCTGCTGGGCTATTACCGGCTGCTGATGGGCTACAGCCAGAAAGAGTTTTACGGGCGCGACAAGGGTTTCGGCGTTGGCTACTTCAAGTCGATGGAGGAAAAAGGCAAAACCGGCAAGGCGGCAGCGGCTGACCTTCCCGATTTGTGCGTGGCTTTTTGCGCCACGGCATCGGCGTTGCTGGCTGGAGTCGGCCCGCTGCGCGTCAGTCGGGAATTGTTGGACGACTTGACCCTGCTAACCGTTGGCCCACAGCTACGCGGCGGAGCCAACAACCAGCGCGGCGCCGATGGCATCGTGCAGGTGTTCGAGATCATCCGGGAGATCGTCGCCCATGCCGCCGCCGAAGTACGGGAGAGCGCCATCGAAGTGAACAGCGCCACGGGCCGCCCTGTTCTGATCGAGTTTGCACCCGACCCGGACATCATCATTCGGGAGGAAATGGAGCACCAGCATTACCGCAACGTGGTTGCCATCGAGGTCAAGAGCGGCACGGACGTTTCCAACATCCACAACCGCATCGGCGAGGCCGAAAAAAGCCACCAAAAGGCACGGCAGCGCGGCTTTACCGAGTGCTGGACTGTGGTCAATGTCGGGCGGCTGGATATGGTGAAGGCCCGTAGCGAATCGCCATCGACCGACCGCTTCTGTTTAGGGTTGTGGGATACCTGCCCGGAACACCCCCCGAGCGACAAGCGCCCCCGACCTGAGGGCAGGTGTCGCACAAGCC
>JAKFXU010000034.1 GCA_021731215.1 Rhodoferax sp. | reverse complement strand
GAATCAGGCCGGTTATTTGGTCTGGACTAATCATTCAACATTTCACTCATTAAAAAATGGGGAAGCAATTTTCCGCCGGGCCGTCCCAAGCATGGCAGAGGCCCCTGAGGGGCTGGAGCCTGCGGCTCCAAGTCTGCTTGAGCAGGCTTGGACAGGCGACAGAGGCGAAGCGTCGCGCGAGCCGCGGCCTGCAAGGCCTCGCGCAGTACGCGAAGCGACAAGCGTGGGGGCCATCGTCATCCCCCTATGTAGCTCATTTCAACCCGGCGCCTGCCGCTGCCGGCGTCGGGTGCCATGGCGCTGCGCAGCTCGGAGTAGCGGTCGGCGCGGCCAGCCCAGATATGCGCCACGGCAGAAGTCAGGTCGGCGTCGGCTGCGTCAGCGCGAACCAGTGAACGCAGGTCGTAGCCCTGGGACGCGAACAGGCACAGGAACAGCTTGCCTTCGGTTGACAGCCGCGCGCGGTTGCAGTCGCCGCAGAAGGCCTGCGTCACACTGCTGATGACGCCGATTTCACCGGCGGCCTGGTCGTGCTGACCAGCCGCATTGGCATAGCCCCAGCGCTCGGCGGTTTCGCCCGGCTGGGAGGGTTCAAGCTGCACCAGCGGCAACTCGGTGTGAATCAGCTTAACTACCTCCGAGGAGGGCAGCACCTCGTTCATGCGCCAGCCATTGGTCACGCCGACATCCATGTACTCAATAAAGCGCAGCACCATCCCTGTGCCCATGAAACGGCGCGCCATCGGCAGAATTTGATGTTCGTTGGTGCCGCGTTTGACCACCATATTGATCTTGATCGGACCTAAACCCGCGTCGCGTGCCGCCTCAATTCCAGTCAGCACGTCGGCCACCGGGAAGTCGACATCGTTCATGCTGCGGAAAATAGCGTCATCGAGTCCGTCCAGGCTGACGGTCACGCGTTGCAGGCCAGCGGCCTTGAGCGCGCGCGCTTTGCGGGCCAGCAACGAGCCGTTGGTGGTGAGCGTCAGGTCCAGCGCGCGCCCTTCCAGCGTGCGCAGGGCCGACAACTGCTCAATCAGCCGCTCGATGTTCTTGCGCAGCAGTGGCTCGCCGCCGGTGAGGCGGATCTTTTGCACGCCGTGCGCCACAAACACTTTGGCAATGCGGGTGATTTCCTCAAATGACAGCAGGGCGGCGTGCGGCAGGTAGCTGTAGTTCTTGTCAAAAATTTCCTTGGGCATGCAGTAGTTGCAGCGGAAGTTGCAGCGGTCCGTCACGCTGATGCGCAAATCGCGCAAGGGGCGCTGGCGGGTGTCGAGGAGCAGG
This sequence comes from Rhodoferax sp., assembly GCA_021731215.1. Classification (GTDB taxonomy): domain Bacteria; phylum Pseudomonadota; class Gammaproteobacteria; order Burkholderiales; family Burkholderiaceae_C; genus Rhodoferax. The sequence goes on along the minus strand of JAKFXU010000034.1, from coordinate 4,209 downwards.
CCGTCGGCGGCCCTGCGGGTGTCGCTTGTGAAGGCCGCGGCCGGGGTCGGCAGCGCCGCCGAGCGCTGGTCCAGCAGCGGCACAACGCGTGGCGTGTAGGGCTCAGTCATGGCGTTCAAGTTGCCTGGCGTATTGGTTAAACACAGCGTGCCCCGTCCACTTCAAGGCATACGCCGCTGATAAAGGCGGCCTCGTCGCTGGCCAGGTACAAGACCGCATTGGCCACATCCAGCGCGGTGGAAAAGCGGCCCAGGGGAATGGTGGCGCGGAACTTGGCTTTGCGCTCTTCGGTCAGGGGGCCGCCGGCAAATTCGACGGCTAGTCCGGTGTCCGGGTTGAACACCGGATTGATGCAATTGACGCGGATATTGTCCGGTCCCAGTTCGGCCGCCAGTGACTTGGAGGTGGTGATCACCGCGCCCTTGGAACCGTTGTACCAGGTCAGGCCCGGGCGCGGGCGCACACCTGCGGTGGAGGCAATGTTGATGAAGCTGCCACTGCCCTGGGCCCGAAATACCGGCGTGGCGTGCAGGGTGGCCAGGTAGATGCTCTTGACGTTGACGGCATAGCACTTGTCAAATTCTTCTTCGCTGACTTCCAGCGCCGGGCGATTGCGGTGCGTCCAACCCGCGTTGTTGACCATCACGTCCAGCGTGCCGTAGCGCTGCACGGCAGTTGCGACCAGTGCCTTGACGTCTTCAGACTTGGTCACGTTAGCCACAAAAAACGAGGCCGTGCCCCCGGCCGCCACGATCTCGGCGACCACTTTTTTTCCCAGTGCCACATCGATGTCGTTGACGATGACCTGGGCTCCTTCGGCCGCCAGGCGCCTGGCAATGCCCGCGCCAATGCACCCGCCCGCGCCGGTCACGATGATCGATTTGTTTTGAACGCGCATGCTCAGGTACCCGCAGGCTGGTTGATTTTGTAACGAATTGGCTTGCACGACACGCGTTTAAATCATGCGTTTTTGCGCTGCGTTGATGCCGTGTTTCATGGTCGGATTCTGGCACGTTTTAAAGGAGTCGGTCTGGCGGATAATGGCCACCACTCATCAATTCGAAGCACAGGGGCCGTCGTTGTTGACACTCAAAGAATTGCTGGCTTCCAACCAGGCCTTGCCCAGTATCCCGAAAATCATCGCGTTGCTGCTCAACGAGCTTGATCGCGCGCAGCCCGATCTCAGGAAAATAAGCCAGTTGATCAATACCGACCCGGTGCTGACAACGCGTTTGCTGCGCCTGGCGAATTCGGCGCAGTTCCAGTTGTCCAACAAGATCAGCAGCGTGTCGGAGGCGCTGGCGTTGATGGGTCTGGACCAGGTGCGCTCCCTGGCCACGGCAGCCGCAGTGGCCGGTGCGTTCCGGACCATTCCCGGCATCGATCTGCACCAGTTCTGGCGTTACAGCCTGAACGTGGCCAAATTGTCGCGCATGCTCGGCGGCATGGTCCGGCAAAGGCAACCCGCCGCCTTCACCGCCGGTTTGATCCATGCCACCGGCGAACTGGTGATGCACCTGGGGCTGGCCCAGGAACTGGCCGCACTGAACCAGCAGATTGCGCCCCTGGGGCTCAAGCGCGCTGGCGCCGAGCGCCGGCTGCTGGGCTACTGCTATGCCGATGTGGGGGCCGGCTTTGCCCGCAGCTGGCAATTCCCGCAGCCGATTGTGGACGCGCTGGAGCATCAATGCGTACCCTTCGAGAACGAGGTGTACGAGCCATTGGCCGGCATTCTTCATCTGGCGGCGTGGCGGGCGCGGGCCAGGGAAGCCAATTATGGCCAGCAGGAGTTGACTGACAATTTTCCCGACGTGGTCGCGCTGGCATTGGGCATCGACATCGATATGGCGCTGCAGCAGGAGCCGATTGACTGGACCTCCAGAGCCGAGGTTGCCGTCCTGGTCTGACTTGTTTTTTGCCGCCGTATGCACCGGACTTGACGCCAGCAAACGGCAGTTCGCCGCCGCCAGCGGCCGGCTTACCGCGGGGTGACGAAGTACGGGCCCATGTCCTGCAGCGGCCCAAGCGGGTTGGTGTTGATCTCGACCTCGCTGACGCTGGGCTGCCCGCCCCAGGCGCGGTAGACCACCACGTCATTGACCAGCAAGACCAAGGCGTTGAAGCGCCAGCCGGTGGTCTCCAGGCGGCGTGAAAAATTGGTGAAGTCGGCCACAAAGTTGCCGGTTCGCGCCTTGGCGATGCGCGCCGCCGTGATCTCCCAGCCGCGACAGGCGTCGCGTGCCTCCAGGCAGGCCAACACGCCCGGATCCAGGTCTTCGCGTTTGAGCAAGGCGCTGGGCACAAAGCGCCGCACGATGTCGGCATGCGTCAGGATGGCGGTATTGGGCTGTCTCACCGGATCAATTCCCAGCGCGGTCAGCGTGGCCACATCGCTTTTCATCGGAACCAGGGCGTCGATGGCGTGGCGCGCCTCCTCAAAGGTCTTGAACGGGGAGGATTCGCTGCGCGCCCGGGGCAGCAGTGAGGAGCAGCCGGCCAGCAGCAGCGCCAGTAGCAACAGGCAGCCGCTATTCAAGAATGTGCGTGGGTTCAAGAGATTACCTTTGATGAGTGTTCCCGCTTGATGCTAGCGATGGAGCGACTTTGTTGGTTGACATTAGTCAATGTTCTGGCGCATTAAAAAATCGAGTTTGGAGGAAAAAAAAACCCGCCGCAGCGGGTCATGGAGCGGGTCGTGACGGATCAGCCGCCGTGAATTTTCATCATCAGCGGCACAATCAGCAGCGCCACGATGTTGATGATCTTGATCAGCGGGTTGATGGCCGGGCCGGCCGTATCCTTGTAGGGGTCGCCCACGGTGTCGCCGGTGACGGCCGCTTTGTGGGGCTCGGAGCCTTTGCCGCCGTGGTTGCCGTCTTCGATGTATTTCTTGGCGTTGTCCCAGGCCCCGCCGCCGGTGCACATGGAGATCGCCACAAACAGGCCGGTCACGATGGTGCCCATCAGCAAGCCACCCAAGGCCGCGGGGCCGAGCAGCAAACCGACCAGAATCGGCGCCACCACCGGCAGCAGCGAGGGGATCATCATTTCCTTGATGGCAGCCTTGGTCAGCATGTCGACGCAGGTGTCGTATTCCGGCTTGCCGGTGCCCTCCATGATGCCCTTGATGTCGCGGAACTGGCGGCGCACTTCCACCACCACCGCGCCGGCCGCGCGGCCCACGGCTTCCATCGCCATGGCGCCGAACAGATAGGGAATCAGGCCGCCGATAAAGAGACCAATGATCACCATCGGGTCGCTCAAGTCAAAACTGATGGCCTTGCCATAGACTTCGAGTTTGTGCGTGTAGTCGGCAAACAGCACCAGCGCGGCCAGACCGGCTGAACCGATGGCGTAGCCCTTGGTCACGGCTTTGGTGGTGTTGCCCACCGCGTCCAGCGGGTCGGTGATGGCGCGCACGCTGGCCGGCATGTCCGCCATTTCGGCAATGCCGCCGGCGTTGTCGGTGATCGGGCCATAGGCGTCCAGCGCCACCACAATACCGGCCATGCTCAGCATGGAGGTCGCTGCAATCGCAATGCCGTACAGGCCCGCCAGTTGGAAGGCGGTCCAGATCGCAACACAGACAAAAATCACGGGCCAGGCGGTGGAACGCATCGAGACACCCAGACCGGCAATGATGTTGGTGCCGTGGCCGGTGGTGGAGGCTTGCGCGATGTGCTGCACCGGCGCGTATTGGGTGCCGGTGTAGTACTCGGTGATCCAGACCAGCGCGCCGGTCAAAACCAGACCGACGGCACAGGCGCCAACCAGCGCCATTTGGCTGCCCGCGGCCTTGATGGAATTGTCGGGCATCAGCCAGAGCGTGACAAAGTAAAAAGCGATCAGCGACAAGCCGCCGGCAACCGCCAGGCCTTTGTACAACGCCGGCATCACATTGGTCATGCCGGGCGAGGCCTTGACGAAGAAGCAGCCGATGATGGAGGCCACGATGGATACCGCGCCCAGCGCCAGCGGATAGACCACGGCGCTGGTGCCGGCGCCGGTGACCAGCAGGGCGCCGAGAATCATGGTGGCAATCAGGGTGACGGCGTAGGTTTCAAACAGGTCAGCCGCCATGCCGGCGCAGTCGCCCACGTTGTCGCCCACGTTGTCGGCAATCACCGCCGGGTTGCGCGGATCGTCCTCGGGAATGCCGGCCTCGACCTTGCCCACCAGGTCGGCGCCGACGTCAGCGCCCTTGGTGAA
>JAKFXU010000036.1 GCA_021731215.1 Rhodoferax sp. | reverse complement strand
ACCTGATTGATAACGAGCGCCCCAAAGTGGTGGAGAGCGTTTACTGGGCCGCCAGCAACGGCGACCGATCCGAAAATGGGGACTACATCTATGGCAAGAAGCGCCTGCGCGAGATTGACCGACGGATCCGGTTTTTGACCAAGCGGCTTGAAATTGCGCAGATCATTGATCCCGCTGTGCATCACGGCAGTGAGCAGATTTTCTTGGGCGCTACGGTGACTTACGTCGATGACGCTGGCGTGGCGCGAACCGTCACGATTCTGGGCATCGATGAGGCCGACAGTTCGCAAGCCCAGGTCAGTTGGGTCGCGCCGATCGCCAGAACGCTGCTCAATGCGCGCAGCGGGGACGTGCTGCAACTGGTGACGCCGGGCGCCCTGGTCGAGATCGAGGTGATCAGCGTGCACTACCCAGCGCCGGGCGTAAGTTGAGCTATTGGGTGATTTTGGCCCGTTGTGCCTTCAGCACGGCCGGGCAGCGGCGCAGATTGCGCAAGGCCGCCTCGAGTTGATTGCGGTCACGCACGGCGATGATAAAACGCAAGTCGGCGGTCTCCTGCGCTGCTTCATCGTCCATGTCAATGCGCGTGATGTCAGTCTCAGCCGCCGCAAACGCCGCCGCCACGCGGGCCAGCACGCCCTTGCCATTGGTGACGGTGACCAGCACCCCGGTCTCGAATGCGCGAGTTGGTTCGTCGGACCACTCCACGCCAATAAACTGCTCGGTGTCCTTTTGCTTGAGTTTGACGGCCACGGCACAGTCGGCGGCATGCACGATTAGGCCTTCGCCGCGCCCCAGGTGGCCGACAATGGCGTCACCCGGAACCGGTCGGCAGCAGGGCGCAAACCGCACCACCGTGTTTTCGCTGCCATCGATCACGATGCCGCCCTGTGATACCTTGTCATTGGCGGCGTAGCGTTCTCGCGTGAGCAGCAGGGCGTCGGGCTTCTTGCCGCTGTCGGCCAGCAGGATCAGCAAGCGTTTGGCGACGATGCTGGCGATTCGCTTGCCCAGGGCGATATCAGTCAAAAGCTCCAATCTATTTTTATTGCCGCTATAACGCAGCAACTTCTCCCAAAGTACTTGATTGTCAGGCATCTCGTCGGGCAGCTTTTCAATCCCTTCAGCCCGCAGTGCCTGCGTCAGCATCTTTTCTCCGAGACTTGCGGACTCGGTTTGTGCCAGCGTCTTGAGGTAATGGCGAATTTTCGAGCGCGCGCGCGCCGTGCGCACGAAGCTCAGCCAGGCCGGGTTGGGCGTGGACACCGGCGCGGTGGTGATTTCAACCACATCGCTGTTCTTCAGTTCGCTGCGCAAGGGCACTTGTTCGCCGTTGATCCGGGCGGCCACGGTCCGGTCGCCGACGTTACTGTGAATGGCGTAGGCAAAGTCGATCACCGTAGCGCCTCTGGGCAGCGCCATGATCTGGCCTTTGGGGGTGAATACATAGACCGCATCCGGGAATAAATCGACCTTCACGTGGTCCCAGAATTCGGCCGCATCCCGCGTTTCATGTTGAATATCGAGCAATGACTGCAGCCACTTCGACCCTAAACGCTCGCCAGTCGCCGCGTCTTGCGGGTTGTTGACTTTGTACAGCCAGTGCGCGGCCACGCCCGACTCGGCCACGATGTGCATGGCTTCGGTGCGCACCTGGAATTCAACATTGACACCGGAGGGGCCGACCAAGGTGGTGTGCAGCGACTGGTAGCCATTGAGCTTGCTAATCGCAATGTGGTCCTTGAACTTGCCCGTCACCGGTTTGTAGAGCTGGTGCAAGGTGCCAAGTGCCGTATAGCAATCAATCACGCTGGGTACGATAACCCGAAAGCCAAAGATATCGGTCACCTGGGCAAAGCTCAAGTGCTTTTCATCCATCTTCTGGTAGATGGAGTACAGGGTTTTTTCTCGTCCCGCGATCCTGACACTCATGTCGCTATGGGCGAACGCGGCCTCTACTTCGCGTTGCACTTTCTGAAAAAGGTCTCTGCGGCGGCTGCGTGCTTTGTCTACCGCCTTGGACAAAGTCGCGTAACGCCAGGGTCGCAGATGGCGAAAGGCAAGGTCCTGTAATTCACGGTAGGACTGATTCAAGCCCAGGCGGTGCGCGATCGGGGCGTAGATGTCGAGCGTTTCCGAAGCGATGCGAGCCCACTTTTTGCGCGGTGCATCTGACAGCGTGCGCATGTTGTGGCTTCGATCCGCCAATTTGATCAGGATGACGCGCACGTCCCGTGCCATCGCCAGCAGCATTTTTCGAAACGACTCGGCCTGATTCTCCTCCCGGGTATCGAAGTGCAGTCGATCGAGCTTGGTCAGGCCATCCACCAGTTCGGCCACGGGAGCCCCAAAGCGTTCGATCAGTTCAACCTTGGTGATGCCGCAGTCTTCCAGCGCATCGTGCAGCAGCGCCGCCATGAGCGCCTGGGCATCAAGCTTCCACTCGGCACATTGGGCGGCCACCGCGATCGGGTGGGTGATGTAGGGCTCGCCACTGTTGCGGATTTGTCCCAAGTGGGCCTCATCGGCAAACCGGTAGGCCAGGCGGACCTGTTCCAGATCGGGGGGCGACAGGTAGTCGAGCTTGTCGGTCAGGCTGGCGAAACTGGCGGCTTCCGCGTTGACGGCGGCCGGGCTCGGCGTCGCCGGCCGATGGGCACCGGCGACGGGGGGTTTGCTGGAGGATGAATTGAGTGCGCTACCCATCCCTCGAATATAGCGTGCAGCCGAAAGTTTGCCCGGCGCCAATAAAAAAGCACCGCGAACGGTGCTTTTGGAAAATTTGGGAAAACCTTACAGCGGTACTTTCTTCAGCATTTCCAGGCCCACCTTGCCGGCGGCGATTTCGCGCAGGGCCGTGACGGCGGGCTTGTTTTTGCTCTCCACCTTGGGCGCGTGGCCCTGGCTCAGCATGCGGGCGCGGTAGGTTGCGGCCAACACCAGCTGGAAGCGATTGGGGATCTGCAAAAGGCAGTCTTCGACGGTAATACGGGCCATGAAAATCTCCGAAAGACCAGGGGAAATGCACTAGGGAATGTGCAGTGCTTTGAACGTTTCAGCCCGGGCGCGACGTTGCGCCGAGAACTTGAGTCGCTGGGAGTGAACGATCGCCTTGAGGTCAAAAAGCGCCCGGTCAAACAACTCATTGATTATAACGAAGTCGAATTGGTGGACCTGTGCGACCTCGAGCGCCGCGTTATTGAGCCGCAATTCGATGACTTCGGCAGAATCTTCGCCGCGACGTTCCAGGCGGGCGCGCAGTTCTTCCCAACTCGGCGGCAAGATGAAGATGCTGATGGCATTGGCAAAAATGCGCTTGATCTGGAGCGCGCCCTGAAAATCGATTTCAAGAATAACATCGGCTCCCTGCACCATGCGCTCTTCAATCGCTTTCTTGGAGGTGCCGTAGCGGTGATTGTGCACACGGGCCCATTCGACAAAGGCGTCGGCCTGAACCATGGCATCGAATTCCTGTTCGGATACGAAAAAGTACTCGCGTCCGTGCTTTTCCTGTCCTCTGGGCGCGCGCGTGGTGTGCGAGACCGAGGGCTGCACGTGCGAGTCCAGCTCGAGCAGGGCCTTGACCAGGCTGGATTTGCCAGCCCCGCTGGGGGCTGCAACGACAAACAAATTTCCGGGGTAGTCCATGGAGAGCGGCCTCATGACGGCGATTGGCAGGGTCGCGTTATTCTAGGTTCTGCACCTGTTCGCGCATTTGCTCGATCAGTACCTTCATATCGACTGAAATATGGGTCAGTTCCAGCGCGGCGGACTTCGAGCCCATGGTGTTGGCTTCGCGGTGCAGTTCCTGGATCAGAAAATCGAGCCGCTTGCCAATTTCCCCCCCTTTGTTGATCAGCCGCTCAATTTCGTCGAGGTGGGAGTTGAGGCGGGTGATTTCCTCGGCGACATCGATGCGAATGGCAAAGGCGGTGGCTTCGGCCAGAGCCCGATCCTGTGCCGCCTGCGGGAAAGTGCTGCCTTCGGTCAAGGCCATGGCTTCCTGCCAGCGCTCCAGGAAGCGCTGGCGCTGCTGCAGCACCAGTTGCGGCACCAGCGGCACCGCTTGCCCGGCCAGGGCGCGCAGCTGGCCGATGCGCTCCAGCAGCATGGTGGCCAGGCGCTCGCCCTCACGCTGGCGCGCCGACAGCAACGCTTGCACGGTTTGCTCGGCCAGCGCCAGCACCTCTTCACGCCAGTCACGGGCCGAGCCCAGCTCATTGGCGCACAGGCGGATGACGTCGGCCACGCTCAAGGGGGTCGCCGTTGGCAGCCAGGCTTTGACGCTGTCCTGCACTGCGTTGAGCCGCTGCAGCAGGCGCGGCGTGGGGTCCGGCACCGTGCTCTGGGCGCTGGTTTCAATGGCGGCGCGTACTTCCACCTTGCCGCGTTTGAGGCGGCCGACCAGCAGTTCGCGCAGCGGCGGTTCGAATTGGCGCAGCTCTTCGGGCAAGCGAAACGACAGGTCCAGAAAGCGGCTGTTGACGGAGCGGATTTCCAGCCCGAGCTGGCTGGGTGGGGTGGTTCTGGACTCGGGCTCGGAACTGGACTTGGCTGTGCTGTGCTGGGCACTGGCATAGCCAGTCATGCTGTAAACTGGCATTTCGACTCTTTGATCAATGGAATGAACCTGAGAATAACCCGGTTCCGGCAGGCCCGACGGGCGTTCACTCGAAAATTATGGCAAAGGTCAAACCCGCACCGCTCCCACCCGACACCCTGATAGGCGGTTACCGCATTGTCCGCAAAGTGGCGGCTGGCGGATTTGGCGTGGTCTATCTGGCGCTCGACGCCGAGGGCCAGCAGGTGGCGATCAAGGAGTACCTGCCGTCGTCGCTGGCGTCCCGTGCCGCAGGCGAGTTGCTGCCCCAGGTGCAAGCGGAAAAGCTGTCCCTGTACCGGCTTGGCCTGAAGAGTTTCTTTGAAGAAGGCCGCTCGCTGGCCCAGATTTCGCACCCGTCGGTGGTGAGTGTGATGAACTTCTTTCGGGAAAACGAAACCGTTTACATGGTGATGAATTATCTGGAGGGTGCGTCCCTGCAGGATTTCATCGTCACGGCGCGCGATCTCCAGCAGGCCAAAGTATTCAGGGAATCCACCATTCGCTCCCTGTTTGACGAAATCCTGCGGGGTTTGCGCATTGTTCATCAGCACAAGATGCTGCACCTGGACATCAAGCCCGCCAACATCTTTGTTACCGATGACAATAAAGCGGTGCTGATTGACTTTGGTGCGGCGCGTGAAGTCCTGAGCAAAGAGGGCAACTTCATCCGTCCGATGTACACCCCGGGTTTTGCGGCGCCGGAGATGTACCGGCGCGACGCCACCATGGGGCCCTGGACCGACCTCTACGCGATCGGGGCCTGCATGTACGCCTGCATGCTGGGTTATCCGCCCAATGAGGCGCCGCAACGGCTGGAAAAGGATCGCATTGCCAGCGCCCTGGCGCGCTTGCGCGGGGTTTACTCCGACAACCTGATCGAGGTGGTGCAATGGTGCATGT
>JAKFXU010000033.1 GCA_021731215.1 Rhodoferax sp. | reverse complement strand
CATGGCCTATTTGGATGCCGAGGGCTATGTGCGCATCAATGGCCGCAGCAAAGACATCATCATTCGCGGCGGTGAAAACATCCCGGTCATGGAAATTGAAAACCTGCTTTACAAACACCCGGCCGTGGCAATGGTCGCCATCGTGGGCTACCCCGATGCACGCCTGGGCGAAAAGGCCTGCGCCTTTGTCACGGTCAAGCCCGGCCACAGCTTCACGCTGGAGGACATGAGCCGCTACCTGTCAGAACACCAGGTGACGCGCCAATACCACCCCGAGCGGCTGGAACTCATGGACGACCTGCCCAAGACCCCCAGCGGCAAGCTGCAGAAGTTCAAGCTGCGCGAAACGGCCAAAACATTTGTTGAATGATCAAAAGAATGCTGACTCAACCTTGTAAAGCCGGATTATTCACCTGAACACCTAGGGAAAACACCGACTTGAGCGTGCAGGAAAAGTCCTGTTTCCAGCACGAATCGTCGCCTGATTCAGACCGCACGGAATCAAAATTTGACGACCGTCACGCAATGCCAAAAGGATCATTTCAATCTCATGAGAACACAACTATGCACGAACGGATGAACAGGGTGGCTGTGGTCACCGGCGCCGCCAATGGCATCGGTTGGGCCACCGCGCAAAGATGGGCGCAAGAGGGCTACCGCGTGGCGCTTCTTGACTTGAACATCGAAGCCGTTCAGACGCGCGCCGCCGAGCTGGGGCAACCCCACATCGGCCTGGCTTGTGATGTCGCCAGCGAATCAAGTGTGACTGCGGCAATTGCAGCCGTGATGTCAGCCTTTGGCCGCATCGACGCGTTGGCGAACAACGCGGGCATTGGTGACCAGGCCGGCCCTACCGTGGCGCAGAACGTCGAGGCGTTTGACCAGGTGCTGGCGGTTCACCTGCGCGGCACCTTTTTGATGAGTCAAGCCGTTGCCCGGGTCATGCTTCAGGCAACACCCGCTGCCACCGGCGAGTGCGGCAGCATTGTCAATCTTGGCTCCATTGCCAGCAGCACCGGCCTGCCTGCGCGCAACGCCTACAGCGCCGCCAAGGCCGGCATCGTGGGCATGACGCGTGCCATGGCGAGTGAATGGGCGCGTGACGGCATTCGCGTCAACGCCGTAGCGCCCGGTTATGTGCGCACCGCCCTGATCAACGAGCTGGAGCGCAAAGGTGCGCTGGATGCCCAGGGAATCGCCCATCGGACCCCACTGGGAAGAATGGCAGACCCGGCGGAAATTGCCGAGGCCATTGTTTTTCTCGGGTCAGGCAGGGCCAGTTACATCACCGGTGCGGTACTGCCGGTAGACGGCGGCTGGACCGCTTTTGGCGGCCCGGAATCGACGCTGCGACCGGTGGCCGAGCCGGCTTGCGCCTGACCCATTTCACCTAAGAATAAGGAGACATACCGTGCTAACTATCAATCTATTCAACGGCCTGGTCTACGGCGCATTGCTGATCGTGATGTGTTCGGGCCTGGCGTTGATCTACGGCCTGCGCCGGGTGGTGAATTTTGCGCACGGCTCGCTCTACATGCTGGGGGCCTACATCGGTTATTCGATTGCCAGTTACAGCAACTTCTGGGTCGCATTAGTGGCGGCCCCGGCGGTGATGGCCGTGCTGGGTGTGCTGCTGGACCGTTACGGTTTTCGTCTGTTGCAGGATCGCGATCCGCTGAGCATCGTGCTGGTCACCTTTGGTCTGCTGTTGATCATCGAAGACTTTGTCCTGACGGTCTGGGGAAAGAGCAACTTTTCGATGTCTGCGCCAGCGGCGCTCAACACCACGGTTGATTTGCTGGGTACGCCGGTACCGGCCTACCGCATCGCCGTCATCGGGGTCGGTGCTCTGGTGGCCGTGGGTCTGAGTCTGTGGCTGCGTCACTCCAAGGTCGGCCTGTTCGTGCGTGCCGCCAGCACCGACCCCACCACCACCGCCATGCAAGGCGTCAACACCGACGCGCTGAGTGCTGGCGTGGTGGGCCTGGGCACTGCCCTGGCCGGACTGGCCGGCGTCGTAGCCGCACCATTTCTGTCGCTGTCGCCATCCATGAGCAGTGACGTGATCATCGACTCCTTCGTGGTGGTGGTCATCGGTGGACTGGGTTCGCTCTCCGGGGCCTTCATCGCGGCCATGGTGCTGGGCATGATCCAGGCGCTGGGAGCGGTGTACCTGCCTGACATCGCGGCGCTGCTGCCCTTCATGCTGATGGTGGCGGTCCTGATCTGGAAACCTGCGGGTCTTGCCGGCAGCCGTACTTGAAGAGGATGATTCACATGTCAATTAAACGTATTGGTCTGAACACCGTTGTGGCTCTGGTGGCGGGAGTCCTTGTGGCGGCCGGCGTGAGCTCGAGCACGGTTTTGTCGCTGTTGATCCAGGCGATCATTTATGCCGTGTTTGCTACCGGAGTCGGGCTTCTGCTGCGGCAAAACGGCATGGTCAGTTTTGGCCACGCCTTGTTTTTTGGCATCTCCGGCTATGCCGTAGGCATCATGATGCAACTGAAACTGATGCCTGCCGAAGCCGCCATTGTGGTCGCTCTGGCGGGCGTGGCCATGTTGGCTTTTATCATGGGCCTGATCATCGTGCGCGTGCCGGGCATTGCTTTTGGCATGCTGACACTGGCGATCGGGCAAATGTTTTACGTCACAGCCTCACGTTCACGCGGGCTCACCGGCGGTGCTGACGGGATCAACATCGAGTGGCCTGCCACGCTGTTTGGCGTGTCGCAGTCGCAGTTGCTCAAACCGGCCACCCTGTTTCTGGTGTGCTGGGTCACCCTGGTCGTCGTGATGCTGCTTCTTACCTTGTTGTTGCGCAGCCGCTTTGGCAGCATTACCGAAGCCGTGCGTGACAACGAAGAGCGCGCCCGCTTCATCGGCATTCGCACGCTGATTCCACGCGCTGCTGTCTACGCCCTGTCAGCCACTGTCACCGGGCTGGCTGGTTTGTTGTCGGCTCTGAACACCGGCTTTGTCTCACCTGAAAACCTGCACTGGAGCGTCTCTGGCATTACCCTCATGATGGTGGTGGTGGGCGGCTACAAGGCCCTGTGGGGCCCGGCACTGGGCGCCATCGTGTATTTCCTGGCCAAAGACATCCTGGGTGACCATGCGACACACTGGATGGCCATATTCGGCATCGCCTTGATCGCCGTCATCGTATTTGCACCCACCGGCATCGCCGGCGCGCTGGCGAAATTGTTGCGGGGGCAATCTGCGCCCGGTACTCTCAGCAAAGTCTTGGGGCATTGAATGAACACTTCTATGAATGAGCTTGTATTAGATGCGCAGGATGTCGCTATCCATTACGGCGGCGTCAAAGCGGTCGATGGTGTATCACTGACCCTCAAACGCGGTCAGATTCACGGACTGATTGGCCCCAACGGTGCCGGCAAGTCGACCGTCATCGACGCCATCACCGGGCGTGTGCGGCTGACCCGTGGCAAGGTGTTGCTGGGCGGTGTGGACGTCACCGATTTGGGACCCACCCAGCGCAGGCAGCGTGGACTGTCTCGCAGCTTCCAGCGCACCAGCATTTTTGCCCAGATGATGGTGCGCCAACAGGTCGAACTGGCCTCCTACAAGATGGGTGTGGCCGATTCCGGCGCCGATGCCGATGCCATCCTGCAGGAACTTGACCTGATGCACCTGACACACGCCGTGGCGGCTGACCTGGGCTACGGTCAACAGCGCCGCCTGGATTTGGCCCTGGCGCTGGTGGGCCGCCCGGCGGTGTTGTTGCTGGACGAGCCCATGGCCGGTCTGTCGGTCAGGGAGTCACTCGATCTGGCCAAACACCTGCAGGCACTGACCTCACGCTGGGATGTCTCGGTGTTGCTGGTCGAACACGACATGGACGTGGTGTTTGGCATCTCTGATGTGGTGACGGTGTTTGAACTCGGCCGCGTGATTGCCACAGGTGAGCCCGCCGCCGTGCGGGCTGATCCCAGGGTGCGCACCGCTTACCTCGGGAGCGCAGCATGACAGTTCTTTTGAAGCTTGAGCAGGTCAACGCCTTTTATGGATCGGCGCACATTCTGCACGACCTGGATTTGACGGTGAACGCCGGCGAGAGGGTTGCCCTGGTGGGCCGCAATGGCGTCGGCAAAACCACGGTCGTCAACACTATTTTTGGTCTGGCAACGCTGCGTAGTGGACAGATTCATCTGGGTTCTCACGCGCTGAAAAAACCGCGCCCTTACGTCGCGGCGCAGCACGGCGTGGTGGTGGTGCCGCAAGGCCGGCGCATCGTGGCCAATTTATCGGTCGAGGAAAACCTGCTGCTCGGCGCTGCGGTCGGCCGCAAAGGCCCGTGGAGCGTGCCGGAAATCTACAAACTGTTTCCCATTCTGCAAGAGCGCGCCCACACCCCCGGCACGGCGCTCTCAGGCGGCCAGCAGCAGATGCTGGCCGTAGGGCGGGCACTCATGGCCAACCCGTCGCTGATCCTGCTGGACGAGCCCACCGAGGGCCTTGCACCGGTGATCGTGGACCAGCTCGCCGACATTTTCAACAAGGTCGCCAGCCAGGGCACAGCGCTGTTATTGATTGAGCAAAACATGAGCCTGGTGGTGCGGGTGGCCGAGCGTTATTGCGCCATGGCCAAAGGTGCGGTGGTAGCGCAGGGCGAGGTGCACAACACCCGCGAGAGCCTGGTCGATCTTGAAAACCATGTGATGGTTTGATCCAACTGTTTTTTTGACGGTAGCGGCTGCCGGACCGTATCCGGTGTTATTTCATTATTCAGGAGACAACAACATGTTTACATTAAAAACCTTGCCCCGGACTCTGGCGGCACTGGCTCTTAGCGCTGCATTGCCTCTGGCTGTACTAGCCCAGGGCAAGGAACCGGTCAAGGTCGGCCTGGTGTCGTCCAAGTCCGGCGTATTCGCCGAGCAGGGCGGGGAAGTCATCAACGCCATCAAGTTTGCCATTGAAGAAGCCAATGCCAAGGGCGGTGTCGATGGCCGCAAGGTCGAAGTTTCCGAGGGTGATGACGAGAGCACGCCCGATGCCGGCCGCCGCGTGGCGGAGAAGCTGTCCCGCGAGGGCTACAACCTGCTGATCGGCGCGGTGCCTTCGTCGATTTCACTGGCCGTCATGCAAAACCTGGACCGCTGGGACGCCGCCTACTTCGTGCAGGCTTCCAAATCCGACAAGATCACCACCGACAGCTGCAAGGCGCGCACCATCCGCACCAACCACTCTGATGCCATGGACATCGCCATGATCAAGGAGTGGGCCAAGACCATCAAGGGCAATAGCTTTGCCACCCTCGGCGCCGACTACGTCTGGGGCCGTGACTCGGCCGAGTCGTTCAAGAAGGCGATGGAGGCCCAGGGCAAGAAAGTGCCGCTGAGCCTGTATGTGCCGCTGGGCACCAAGGACTTCTCGCCCTACCTGGCGCAACTCAAGGCCGCCAACGTGGACGCGATCTGGGTGGCGGAGGTCGGCCGTGACGCCATCGCTTTCATGAAGCAGTCGGCAGAGTTCAACCTCAAAACCCCGCTGCTCACC
>JAKFXU010000268.1 GCA_021731215.1 Rhodoferax sp. | reverse complement strand
CTCCTGCACCTCAAGGTAGTGGTTGCCGCTGCCCAGCGTGCCCATCTCGTCGCGCTGGCGCCGCTTGGCCTGCTCCGACACCAGGCCCGGTTTGGCATGCCGCATCTGGCCGTTGTCTTCAATGCGCGCCAGGTCGCTCTCAGTTCCCCAGCCGCGGCCGACCGCCCATTTGGCACCGCCCGCCAGCATGGCATCCATTTGCACGGCGCCGAGTCGAATCGCGCCGGTGCTGCCCAGGCCGGCCGGGATCTGGGTGTACAGCGCATTGGCCAGAACCGGCTGCACCGCCATGATCTGCTCCCGCCGCAGTCCCGTATGCAGGCAACGCACGCCGCATGAGATATCAAAGCCAACGCCACCGGCGCACACCACGCCGCCCGCATCGGCGTCGAACGCCGCCACGCCGCCAATCGGGAAGCCGTAACCCCAGTGCGCGTCCGGCATGACATACGACGCGCCCACGATGCCCGGCAGTGTCGCCACATTGACGGCCTGCGCCAGGGCCTTGTCGTCCATTGCGTGCAGCAAAGTGTCGCTGGCGTAGATCACCACCGGTACCCGCATCTTGCCGCTGGCCGGCAATTCCCAGCGACACGGGCCGCGCTCCAGCAAGTTCTGACGGTTCATCACACATCCACCACGGTTTGTGCCAGCCACCGTTCGTCATCCATTTGCGCCACGCGCAAGGCAGTGAAAGTGGCACCCTTGACTTCGACCGCCGGTTGGTGCCGCTGGATTGAGAGCGGCTCGCCGAGCGCCGTGGCCTGCAGGCACAGCCCAACAATCGTCACGCTGAAGCGTGCAAACAGCATGTGGCGCATGGCCATCTCGTACACCAGCGCATTGAGCCAAGCGACCAGCAGCAATTCGTCGTCGGCCGCCTCACAGGTGATCGCCACGGCGTCGCGTGTCGCCACGCGGCCGGGCTCAACGATAACCGCCATCAGCGCCAGCGCCGCCTGCTCGAACGCGCCCGCCTTGCTCGCACCCATGCCGCGCACGCCGATATCGGCACCATGTTCAAAATGCTGCCAGTAGTCTTTCATGTCAGCCAAAAACACGCTTCACAAACTCGTCCATTGCCAGTCGCTTTTGATCGGCTGCCTGTTCGAGTTTTTCCGCCAGATCAAGTTGACCGGTGGTCGGGCCAGAACCTTCCCCCGCAGCGGACTTCTCAAAGGCCTGCGTCACTCTAATGCGAGCGGTGCGCGCTTCGCTGTTGACAGCTTGCCAGTCCGTATGCATCGCCGCCCACTTCTCACTGTCTTGGATCGTCGCCATATCAATCTCCTTTATCCGAGTCAACACATTGCATCATTCGTCCTCGTGCACCGGCAGGCCGCGGTGTCGCGCCCATTCCTTGGACCTGGCAATGGCGATGCGAATGGCCCTGCCCTCGTCCATGCCCTGCGCCAACAGCGCGTTGGCGATCTCGATCGCCTTGTCCCGCGCCATCTCGCTCAGATGCCGCATTGACGTGGGGAAATCGGTTTGATTCCAAGGCATGGCGGACAGGTTCACTGCTGCTTGCGGTCGAGCTTACGCAACTTTTCATACAGCTCGCGTTGCGGGCCGGTCAACTGGTCTGGAATGCGTACCCCGATGCGCAAATACAAATCGCCGCGCGGTCCCGCGCCAAAGGCGGGCAAACCCTTTGCTTTCAGGCGCAACACCGCATCGGGCTGGGTGCCGGCCGGTACGGTGACGCTGGCAGATCCCTCCAGTGTTGGCACGTTCAAGGTCGCGCCGAGCACGGCATCGGTGAGGGCAATGGTTTCCGGTCGCAACAGATTGGCCCCCACGCGCTCGAACCGCGCATCGGGCCGGGTCCGCACCACCGCGAACAGGTCGCCTGCCACACCACCGGGATCGGGGCTCGCCATGCCCTTGCCGGGGATGCGCAGCGCCAAGCCTTCTTCGACACCCACCGGGATCTTCACCGTCAGCGATTCTTCCTGTTCCACTTCACCCAGGCCTTGGCATTGCCGACACGGGTGCTGGAGTTGGCTGCCGCGCCCCTGGCAGCTTGGACAGGTCGTGATTTGCTGAATCAGTACCTGCTCCTTGGCGCTGCGCCGACTGTGGGTAATGCGCCCGCTGCCTGCGCACGCCTCACATTTGGGTGGCGCGACGCCCCCGGTCTCGCAGGTGCCGTGGCAAGCCGGGCAGGTGGCTGGGCGCGTCAGGCGAATTTCTTCCGCGCCGCCACTGAGCACCCGTTCCAGCGATACCCACACATCGACTTCGACGTTGGCGCCACGCTCTGGCCCGACGTGGCGGCGATGGAAGAAGCCTGCAAACGGACTGCCGCCGCCAAAATCAAAATTGAGTCCACCAAAAATATCCTCGAAATCAATACCGCCGAATAAATCTTCCCGACTGAACCCGGCCACGCCGGCGAAGCCCTGGGCGTCATAGTCGGCACGCTTCTTCGGGTCCGACAGAATCGCATAGGCCTCGGCAATTTCCTTGAATCGATCTTCAGCGCCGGGCTCCTTGTTGCGGTCCGGGTGGTATTTCAGGGCGAGGTTGCGAAAGGCGTCCTTGATTGCCTTCGGGTCGGCCTCGCGGGCCACGCCAAGCACCTCGTAATAATCACGTTGGGCAGACATCATGGCGCCGCTACTCCGCTTCCTGCTTCGCAGGCGGGGTCTGGTCCGGCTGGCGCAGGAAGGATTTGCGGATCTTGCTCAGCTCCGCCAGCCGCGCCGCCACCCGGTGATTGATGCTGTCTTGCGGATAGCCGCCGCTGACATCGGCGTCGCCCGCCGGCACACCGGTCAGGAGCGCAATGGCCTGATCCACACTGTCCACGGCGTAGATATGGAACTGCCCGGCCTGCGCCGCCACCACCACATCCCGGCGCAGCATCAGGTGTTTGACGTTGGCGGCTGGAATCAGCACACCCTGTTCACTGCTCAGTCCACGTGCTGCGCAGATATCGAAGAAGCCCTCGATCTTTTCATTGACACCGCCAATGGCCTGCACCTGACCCAGTTGATTGACCGAGCCCGTCACGGCCAGCGCCTGCAGAACAGGCACATTCGCCAAGTTGGACAACAGCACGCACAACTCGGCCAACGAGGCGCTGTCGCCCTCGACCTGGCCATAGGACTGCTCGAACACCAGACTGGCAGACAGTGCCAACGGCTGGTTGCGCGCATAACGCGCGGCCAGGAAAGAGGACAGGATCAGCACACCCTTGGAATGAATGGCTCCGGAGAGCTTGACCTCACGCTCGATGTTGACCATTTCCCCCTCGCCCAGACGGCTGGTGGCCGTGATCCGGGTCGGTTGGGCAAAGGCGAAGTCGCCCAGCTCAAGGACCGAAAGGGCGTTGATCTGCCCGACCACCGCCCCTTGCGTGTCGATCAATAAAGTGCCGCGCAGAATCGCTTCGCGCAACTGCTCGCGCACGCGATCCTGCCGGTGAATCTTGGCATCGATGGCCTGCTGCACGTGGCTCGCCGTCACCAGCGCCAAGCCCGCCTGGCGCGCCCAATAGTCGGCCTCCTGCAGCAAATCGGCCACACTTCTCATGTGCATGGACAGCCTGTGCGCATCGCCCACCAGCCGCGCGCTGTGCTCGATCACCCGGGCGACCGCGCTGCGGTCGAGCGGCAATAAGTTCTCCTTGGCGCACAGCGTGGTCATCAGGCGGGCATAGAGCAGGTGGGTATCGGCCGTGCGCTCAATCCGGTCCTCGAAATCTGCCGCCACCTTGAACAGCTCAGCAAACTCCGGGTCGTATTGCTGCAGCAGGTAATAGACCAGACGGTCGCCAAACAGGATGATCTTGACGTCCAGCGGGATCGGCTCGGGCTCCAGCGACACGGTGTTGACCAGGCTGTACATCTGGCCCAGCGATTCGATGCGAATCTGGCGCGCCTGCAAAGCCCGTTTCAGGCCGTCCCAGGCGAATGGCTGCAGCAGCACTTTGCGCACGTCCAGCAGCAGATAGCCACCATTGGCGCGGTGCAGCGCCCCCGGCTTGATCAAGGTGAAGTCGGTCACCAAGGCACCGAGCTGGGCGATGTGCTCGACCCGCCCGATCAGGTTGCTGTAGGTCGGGTTGTCTTCGCAGATGACGGGGGCGCCGGCCTGCTTGCCGTTGCTGACCAGCAGGTTCACCTGGTAGCGGTGAAAGGTCTCGCGGGTGATGAGCGTCAGGCCGGAGATGTTGGCGGACTCCTCCGGCTTGAGAAAGTCGTCCGCATGCTCGACCATGTCCTGCTGCACGATGCCCAGGTATTTCAGAATGGCTGGCAGGTCAGCAAACCGTGCCCGCACTTCATCCATCATGTGCTGCACCACGGAGAGTGTGGTTTCGCGGTTGAGTTGCTTGACCCGTTCGCTGCGCTCTTTCCACCACTGCGGTATGTGACTGAGTATTTTCTCCAGCCGTTCCTGCAAACCGGCAATGGTGCTTGCAATCTTTTGTTTCTCATCGTCCGGTAGCTTGGCGTACTCGTCCGGCGGAATCACCTCTTGGTTGCGGGTCGGCGCAAAGGCGAACCCGTTTGGCGTGCGTAGCAGCACGATTTGTTGCCGTCCGGCGTCATCGCCCAGTTCCTTGAACGCGATCTCCTGGCGCTTGCTGAACTCGTCCTGAATGACAGCGGCCTTGGCGCGGTAGTCTTCGCTCTCGAACAGCGCCGGGATGGCAGTGCGCAAATAATCCACCAACTGATTCATCTGCTGGCGCAGCTCGCCACCCCGGCCCGACGGCAAGCGAAGCGCTTGCGGTTTATGCGCTTGGCTGAAGTTGTTGAGGTAGCACCAGTCGGCCCGCTCATGTTCCGCGCCCGTTTTTTTGGCGAGAAACTGTGCCACCATGCTGCGTTTGCCCATGCCGGAGGGACCCAGCACATAAATGTTATAGCCCTCATGCCCAATGCCGGCACCAAAGCGCACGGCATCCATCGCGCGCCGCTGGCCAATCAGCTCGGTCAGGCCCTCCAGTTCAGCTGTAGTCTGGAATCCGAATTGTTCGGGCTCACAGGCGTGGTACAGCTGCCGCGGCGCCAGCGCAGCCGCAAGAGGAAGTGGGTCAGGAGCCGTCATGTCTAGCTGTTTTCGCGGTACTGCGCATCCACCACCTTGCCGCGCGGACCGGCACCACTGGGGCGCGCTTGGCCAGCCGCTGTGCCCACATGGGGCTGCGGCGTGGGGCCGTTCCAGCGGGTCTCGGCGTAGGGCTCGCCCTGCTTGGCCTGTCCCGATTGGGTATAGAGTACCGCGCCGCCTTCTTTCAGTACCTTCTTCAGGGCTTCAGCGCGCTCAGTGGCGAGAAGAACATCTTTCTTGAGCAGCGCCTCCTTGGTCGAGCGCAAGGCCGCCTCGATGCGGTTTTTCAGTTCCTCGGTGAGTCTTGCTGCGAAGTTGGCGAGCATCTTCTCGGCTTCATAACAGGTGGCATCTGCCGTGTTGAGTTGTTCAGCGTCATTGCGGCGTTTTTTATCGGCATCGGCATAGCGCTCGGCGTCTTCCACCATGCGTTTTTTCTCGGCTTCCGACAAGCGGGTGGAGGCGG
>JAKFXU010000269.1 GCA_021731215.1 Rhodoferax sp. | reverse complement strand
GACGGACTCACGCCCTGCTGCTGCGCGCACTGCCGCACCGATGGCAGGCGCGTGCCCGGCGCCAGCAGGCGATTGCGAATACGCTCGGCAAAGCGACCGGCGAGCTGCTCAGTCAATGATTGCGACGCCGTTTTCATCAACATGGATTTCCTCTCGCGCCAAGCTGTGCTGCCAAAGTCGGTAATACAGATCAGCAAATTGTTTTAAAAACTGTACTGATGGTGTGCTGGTTTCGACTATAAAGTCAAATGCATGTACGGAACAGCCAACTCCCATGAATAGCGTTGAATTGACCGCCTTGCTGCTGCTGGCCACGGCGGCGAGCTTTACGCCCGGCCCCAACACCACGCTGTCCACCGCGCTGGCGGCCAACCTGGGCTTCAGGCGCTCGCTGCGTTTCGTGCTGGCGGTGCCGGTCGGCTGGGGCCTGCTGCTGAGTCTGTGCGCCGGCGGCGTCGGCGCCCTGGTGGTGGCGCTGCCCGCCCTGCGCATCGCGATTCAGGCGCTGGGCGTGGCCTATTTGCTGTGGCTGGCGTTCAAGCTGTTTCGCTCCGCCGCGTTAGCGCAAGCTGACGCGGCGCTGCTCAAGGTCGGCTTCTGGCAGGGTGTGCTGCTGCAGTTTCTCAACATCAAGGCCTGGATGCTGGCGCTCACCGTGGTGGCGGGCTGGCTGGCCGGGCATGCCGACGCGAGCGCCCGCTTTGCCATCATCCTGCCGCTGATGCTGGCCTTTGGTCTGGTCAGCAACCTGAGCTATGCCTTGCTCGGCTCGCTGTTGCGCGACTGGCTCGCTGGTCCCGATCGCTCGGGCCTGCGCTTGCGCTGGTTCAACCGTTTGATGGCAAGCGTGCTGGTGCTGACCGCCGCCTGGATGGCCACCTTCTGATGGCTGCAGCGGCATGACGGCGCCGGCCCACGAAACGCGCCAAGGGCTGTGGCTGGGCACGCTGGGCGTCGCCATTTTCGCCTTGACCCTGCCCATGACGCGCCTGGCGGTGGGCACGCCGGAGGCGCCGCAGATGTCGGGCGTTTTCATAGCCACCGGCCGGGCCGTGATTGCGGCCCTGCTGTCGGCAGCCTTCCTGCTGGTCACGCGTGCGCCCTGGCCGCGCCGCGCCGACTGGCTCGCGCTGGCGGGCGTGGCGCTGGGGGTGGTGTTTGGCTTTCCGCTGTTCACCTCGATTGCCATGCGCCAGGTCGAGGCGGTGCATGCCAGCGTGATCGTGGGCGTGCTGCCACTGGCCACGGCGGCGGTGGGCGCCTGGCTGCACCGGCAACGCCCGTCGATCGGCTTTTGGCTGTGCGCCGGCCTGGGGACCGCCCTGGTGGTGCTGTTTGCGCTGCTGCGCTCCGGCCGGGCTGGCCTGACGCTAGCTCCGGCCGACGCCCTGCTATTGCTGGCCATGGCCTGTGCCGCGTTCGGCTACGGCGTCGGGGCGCAACTGTCACAGCGCATGCGGGCCGAACACGTGATCTGCTGGGCCCTGCTGTTCTCGCTGCCAATCAACCTGCCGCTGGCCCTGATGACCTGGCCCGACGCCGCCATCAAGCCCGCCGCCTGGGGCGCCTTTGCCTACGTCGCCGTGTTTTCCATGTGGCTGGGCTTTTTTGCCTGGTACCGTGGCCTGGCCTTGGGCGGCACCGTGCGCGTCAGCCAGGTGCAACTGATGCAGCCCTTTTTATCCATGCTGTTTGCCGTGCCGCTGCTGGGCGAATCGCTCGACACCCTCACCATCGGCTTTGGACTGGCGGTCATGGCGGTGGTATTCATCGGGCGGAAAATGCCGGTCAGCACCGCCTAATCATCATTTCACACCCTGAGCAGGAACACCATGAACCGATCTGTCACCGCCATGCCCTGGCAACTGGCCCGGCGCGCCGCCAAAATGAACCCCTCCGTGATCCGCGAGATTCTCAAGATCACCGAGCAGCCCGGCATCGTCAGCTTTGCCGGCGGCCTGCCCTCGCCCAAGACCTTTCCGGTAGCCGAGTTCGAGGCCGCCTGCGCCAAGGTCTTGCGCCATGACCCGCACGCGGCGCTGCAATATGCCGCCAGCGAGGGCTTTGGCCCGCTGTGCCAAATGGTGGCCGACATGCTGCCGTGGCAGGTCGATCCGGCGCAGGTCCTGATCACCACCGGCTCGCAGCAGGGGCTGGACCTGGTAGCCAAGGTGCTGATTGACGCCGGCAGCAAGATTCTGGTCGAGGCCCCAACCTACCTGGGCGCGGTGATGGCCTTCACGCCGATGGAGCCCGAAGTCGTCAGCGTCGGCAATGATGACGAAGGCATTGACATCGCCGACCTGAGCGCCAAGGCCGCCGGGGCGCGCTTTCTCTACGTGCTGCCCAACTTCCAGAACCCGACCGGGCGCACCCTGAGCGAGGCCCGCCGCGCCGCACTGAGTGCGCAAGCGGCGCGCCTGGGCCTGCCCATCATCGAGGACAACCCCTATGGCGAGCTGTGGTTTGACACGCCGCCGCCGCCGCCGCTGACGGCGCGCAACCCGGACGGCTGCATCTACCTCGGCTCCTTCTCCAAGGTGCTGGCGCCGGGCTTGCGCATGGGCTTTATCGTGGCGCCCAAGGCGGTGTACCCGAAGCTGCTGCAGGCCAAGCAGGCGGCGGACCTGCACAGCCCCGGCTTCAACCAGCGCCTGATTGCCGAGGTCATGAAAGACGGTTTTCTGGCGCGCCATGTGCCCACCATCCGGGCCCTGTACAAATCGCAGCGCGACGCCATGCTCGAAGCCCTGGCGCGGGAATTCCCGGCCGGCGATGCTGCGACCAGCCTGAGCTGGAACCAGCCCGCCGGCGGCATGTTTCTGTGGGCCCGCCTGCCCGCGGGCATGAACGCGGTCGACCTGCTGCCATTTGCGGTGGCGCAGGGCGTGGCCTTTGTCCCCGGTGCGCCGTTTTACGCCGACCATGGCGACCCGCGCACGCTGCGCCTGTCCTTCGTCACGCCGAGCGTGGCCGAAATCCAGCGCGGCGTGGCGGCGCTGGCGGCGGGCCTCAAAACTTACGCCGCCACGCTCAAACCATGACCCCCCGCCGCTTCAAGCAAGTTGACGTCTTTAGCGCCACGCCCTACCGCGGCAACCCGCTGGCCGTGGTACTGGACGGCACCGGCTTATCCGATGAGGAGATGCAGCAGTTCGCGCACTGGACCAAGCTGTCGGAAACCACCTTTTTGCTGCCGCCCAGTGGGCCAGGCGCCGCCGCCGGGGCCGACTACCGCGTGCGCATCTTCACCCCTGCCAGCGAACTGCCGTTTGCCGGCCACCCCACGCTGGGCAGTTGCCACGCCTGGCTGCAGGCCGGGGGCGCGCCCAAAGCACCAGCCGAGATCGTGCAGGAATGCGGCGTCGGACTGA
This sequence comes from Rhodoferax sp., assembly GCA_021731215.1. Classification (GTDB taxonomy): domain Bacteria; phylum Pseudomonadota; class Gammaproteobacteria; order Burkholderiales; family Burkholderiaceae_C; genus Rhodoferax. Next base: position 2,171 of record JAKFXU010000269.1, on the reverse strand, counting down.
TCCGGATTCGCCGCGACGGCGAGCGCCTGGCTTTCGCCGCGCCGCCGCTCAAGCGCAGCACGCCGGAACCCGCCTTGTTGGAAAAAGTCATGGTTGCGCTCGGGCTCCATCCAAGCCAGATCATCGCCACCCAGCTGCTCGACAACGGGCCGGTCTGGCTGGGCCTGCTGCTCGACAACGCGCAGACGGTACTGGAGCTGGCACCCAACCATCTGACGCTCAAAGCATTAGGGTACCTGGTGGGCGTTGCGGCAGTGGACGCACCCCGCTTCACTGCGACTTTAATCGCAAGATCGAACCGCGAGGCGCGCGCATTCGGACCCCGATCCACCCCACCCGACGCCCCGGCTGCCGCGGCAGTCGAAGTGCGCGCCTTCACGGCACCGGTGGGCATCCTGGAAGACCCGGTCACCGGCAGTCTCAACGCCAGTCTGGCGCAATGGCTGATCGCCGACGGCCATGCACCCAGCAGCTATGTAGCGTCGCAAGGCCGCTGCCTGGGCCGCGCCGGGCGCGTCCACATCGAGCAGGACGCGCACGGCCAGGTCTGGGTCGGCGGCAACTGCGTAACCTGCATCGACGGCGTCGTGAAGCTATGAACAGCTTGCTGCCCACCCTGCCCGAGATCGAAGCCGCCGCCCGCGTGGTGTACCGCGAATTCCAGGCCACGCCCCAATACCGCTGGGCCCTTCTGAGCCAGCGCCTGGGCGCCGACTGCTGGGTCAAGCACGAGAACCACACGCCGGTCGGCGCCTTCAAGCTTCGCGGCGGCCTGACTTACTTCGACCAGCTCCAGCAGCGTGGCGCCCTGCCCGCCGCCGTCATCAGCGCCACGCGCGGCAACCACGGCCAGAGCATCGGCTGGGCCGCGCGCGCGCACGGCGTCCAATGCAGCATCGTGGTGCCGCTGGGCAACTCGGTCGAGAAGAACGCCGCCATGCGCGCCCTGGGCGTGACGCTGATCGAACAGGGCGCCGATTTCCAGGAAAGCCGCGAGCACGCGCTCGGCTTGGCCGCGCACACCGGCGCCCACATGGTGCCCAGCTTTCACGCCGATTTGCTCAGTGGCGTCAGCAGCTACTGGTGGGAGTTCTTCCAAGCGGTGCCGCAACTCGATGTGGTGTATGTGCCGATCGGCCAGGGCTCGGGCGCCTGTGCCGCCATCGCCGCCAAGCTGGCATTGGGTCACAAGACAAAAATCGTCGGCGTGGTCAGTGCCCATGCGACCACCTATGCCGATTCACTCGCCGCCGCTCGCGTGGTGGAAGCCCCGGTCAGCACCGAGCTGGCCGACGGCATGGCCTGCCGCGTGGCTGATCAAGCCGCGCTCGACATCATGCGCGGGCAGCTGGACCACATCGTCCAGGTCAGCGACGCCGAGGTGGCGCAAGCCATGCGCGACCTTTACAGCGACACCCACAACGTGGCCGAGGGCGCCGGCGCCGCCAGCTTTGCCGCGGCGATGCAGCAACGCCACCGCCTGGCGGGCCAGGTGGTGGGCGTGTCCATGAGCGGGGGCAACGTGGACGCCGCGCTACTGGCCAAAGTGTTGCAAGGCTGGCCCCCTTCGTCGCTTGGACGACAAGGGCTACAGCCCGAGTTGACTTAGATTTGACGCATGGGAACCCTTTATCTTGTCCGGCATGGTCAGGCTTCGTTTGGCGCCGAAGATTACGACAACTTGAGCCCGCTGGGCCAGCAGCAAAGCCTGCGGCTGGGTGAATATTTCCGCCAGCAAGGCCTGGCCTTCGATGCCGTACTGACCGGCACCCTGCGCCGTCAGCGGCAAACCTATGCCGGTATTTGCGAGGGCATGAGCGCAGCACTTGTGTTATCGGCCAAGGCCGATCCCGGGGCAGTGGCAAGCGTGGGGGCACCCTTACTCTGGCCGGGTCTGAACGAGTTTGACAGCCAGGCGCTGATCGCCACGGTGCATCCGCATCCGCTGCCAAAACCCGACACGCCGGAGCGCTACCGCCAGCACTTTCGCCTGTTGCGCGACGGCCTGACGCAATGGATGAACGGCGTCGTCAGCCCGCAGGGCATGCCCAGCTACCGGGAGTTCCAACAAGGCGTGACCAGCGCGCTGGATCACATCCGAAAAAACTGCGAGGGCGATGTGCTGCTAGTCTCCAGCGGCGGTCCGATTGCCACCGCCATCGGTCATGTGC
>JAKFXU010000127.1 GCA_021731215.1 Rhodoferax sp. | reverse complement strand
ATTCTGGCAAGACCGAGTTCGCTGCCAATGCCGGTCGGATCGATGCCGTATTCGGCCGGCAGGATGGTCGTGGTGAGCAGGCCAGCGGCGATCAGCACGGCAAGCGCAGTGGAACGCAGTAACTGGCCAGTACCCGGCAGTTCGGCACGGGTGGGAAGGTTGGTGTTGTACATGGGGAAATACTCCAAATAATTCAGGAAAGATAGAAACCGGTGAGGTGATAACCAATCAACATGAAACCGGCACTCATCATGGCGACGTTGGCGGTGTAGGCGTGTTTGAAGAAACCGGCCGTTTGCCGCCAGAAACCCATCACAATCAGAAAAGCACCGAGCGCCAGCAACTGGCCGATCTCGACGCCGACGTTGAAAGCCAGCAGGTTGGGCAGCAAACCGTCACGCGCGATCTCGAATTCCTGAATCTTGGCCGCCAGCCCAAAGCCGTGAAAGAGGCCAAAAATCAGGGTCGCCGCCCGGGTGTCGGGCTGCACGCCGAACCAGCGCTGATAGGCGCCAAGGTTGTCCAGCGCCTTGTACACCACCGACAGGCCGATGATCGCATCGATCAGGTAGGCGTTCACGTTGACTCCGGCGTAAACGCCGTACAGCATGGTGAGCGAGTGACCGATGGCAAACAGGCTGACGTAGAGCGCAATGTCCTTGAGCTGGTAGAGGAAAAAAATCACCCCGGCCAGAAACAGCAGATGATCGTAGCCGGTGACCATGTGCTTGGCGCCGAGGTAGGTGAAGGGCAACAGGTGGGTGCCCGATATTTCCTGGATATAGCCCTTGTCGCCGCTGGCCACGCCGTGGGCCTGCGCGGCTGCGCTGAAGAACAGATAGAGCAACACACCCGCCAGGATGTGCAGGGAGGGGCCCAGGCGCGACAGCATGGCTGAGCGCGCCCGTCCCGGGAACAGTAAAGTCATAAATCACTTTCGGAGAGATTGAGTTAGGGCCTGCGGCATCCATCAAGACGCCGGGCCGACTGGATCAGTACACCGGAAGGAATTGAGGCGGGCGTTCGAAGACGAAGCAAGGTGCGGGATAGGCCAGCACGTGCAGTGACGCGCGCCAGACCTCGGCCGCGCTCAGCGCCGGCTGTACGGCACTGCGGGGCAGGCTGGGTTTTTCGTGGCTGTGATCGGCGGCGTTGTGGCCATGCTGATGCAGCACCCCACGGTCATCCGTTTGGGGCTCATCGTCGTCGTGACTGTGCTCAGTTCCGTGGGACTCGGCCGCCAGCAGTGCGCGTTCGTGCGTGGGCCAGTTGCCGGCATCGTGGGACAGCGAGACGATGCTTGCATACGAGGCCCAGCCCTGAAACAAGGCCACCATCACCACCAATAGCCGCACCCAAAGCGCCATGCGGCGGCGGGAAGTGGGAACGTTGTTTGGCAAACGGAAGATCATGCGGGGCGGATCATATAGCCGACAGAGCAAGCAGATCAGCTCCCCGCCACCTTCATCCGGTTGATCAGAATCGAACCGACGGTCTTGGCGCCGTAGTTGTAGCTGTCCGCGCCGACCGCCACAATGCCCTTGAGCATGGCTTTCATGTTGCCGGCGATCGTGATCTCCTGCACCGGGTAGGCAATGCGGCCTTTTTCAACCCAGAAGCCGCTGGCGCCGCGCGAATAGTCGCCGGTGACGTAGTTCACGCCGCTGCCCATCAGCTCGGTCACAAACAGGCCGGTGCCGAGCTTTTGCAGCATCGCGTCCAGATTGTCGTCAGCACGCGTCAGGCGTGAAGTCAGGCTCAGGTTGTGCGAGCCGCCGGCATTGCCGGTGGTTTTCATGCCGAGCTTGCGGGCCGAATAACTGCCTAGAAAATAGCCCTGGATGCGCCCGGCTTCCACCACCTGGCGCGCCTTGACCTTGACCCCTTCTTCGTCAAACGGCGAACTGCCTTTGCCGCGTTTTAGAAACGGGTCTTCCAGAATGTCAATGTGCTTGGGCAGCACCTGCTGGCCCAGGGAGTCGAGCAGGAACGAGCTCTTGCGGTACAGGGCGCCGCCGCTGATGGCCTGCACAAAGCTGCCCAGCAGACCGGCGGCCAGCGGCGACTCGAACAGCACCGGGCACTCGGTGGTGGCAATCTTGCGCGCGTTCAGGCGGCTCATGGCCCGCTCGGCCGCGTAGCGGCCAATGGCTTCGGGCGAAGCCAGATCGTCTGCGTTGCGCATCGAGCTGTACCAGGCGTCGCGCTGCATCCCGTTGCCCTTGCCGGCAATCGGCGACACCGACAGCGAGTGGCGCGAGCTGGCATAGCCGCCCCTAAAACCACGGGTGTGGGCGCTGAAGAAATGCGATTGCTGGGCCGATACGCCCGCCCCCTCGCTGTTGCTGATGCGTTTGTCGGTCTGCAGGGCCGCCGCTTCGCAAGCCATGGCCAGTTGTGCGGCCTGTTCGCTGTTGATCGACCAGGGGTGAAACAGGTCCAGGTCGGTGCGCTGCTTGGACGGCGGCGCCACGTCCCGCGCATTGGGCAAGCCGGCAAACGGATCGGCGGCGGTGAAGCGCGCAATGTCATGAGCGGCTTGCACGGTTTGCTCAATCGCGGCCCGGGAAAAGTCGGAGGTGCTGGCATTGCCGCGGCGTTTGCCTAGGTAAACCGTGACCCCGAGCGACTTGTCGCGATTGCGCTCCACATTCTCCAGTTCGCCCTTGCGCACCGACACGCTCAGGCCGCAGCCCTCGGACGCCTCGGCGCCGGCGTCGCTGGCGCCCAGTTTTTTGGCGTGCGCCAGCGCGGTGTCCACCAGCTCTTCAAAGTAGGGGCGGTTGTAGCTGAAGCCGTTGTCAGCGCTGGGCGGGGCGGAGGGCGTATTGGGTTTCTTCATATCGGAGGCTATGATACTTGGCTATGTCACGCAAACTAAAAAAAGGCTATTTCGTCAAAGGTGAGTTCGTTGCTGAAGGCAGCGAACGCGATCTGGAGCTCAAGCGCGAACTCAAAGGCACCGACGACCAAAGCCGCACCGAGCTCAAGCGCGAAAGCCTTGAGTTGCAAAAGCTCGGCGAAGACCTGTTGACGCTGCGCGCCGACCTGATGGCACGCCTGGACTTGACGGAGAAGCTCAAGGAGGCGGTGGCTGAAGCCAAGCGCATCAGCAACTTCGAAGGCAAACGCCGCCAGATGCAGTTCATCGGCAAGCTGATGCGCCGGGTCGATCCGTCCGTGCTCGACACGGTGCGCACCGCCCTGAGCGAACAGCACGGTGGCTCGGCGCGCGAGAACCTCGCGCTGCACCTGGCCGAGACCTGGCGCGACCGCCTGATTGCGGTGGAGGATGCGTTGGGCGAATGGATTGCCCAATACCCGGACACCGACACCCAGCAGCTGCGCGCCCTGATTCGCCAGGCGCGCAAGGACGCCAAGCCCGAGAAACCGGGCGAAGCGCTGCGCCACGGCCGCGCCTACCGGGATATCTTTCAGCTCGTGCGCGAGCAGCTCGGCAGTTCTAACCCTAACCCTAACCCTCTCCCAGCGGGAGAGGGGATCTGAAAGACTGCCATGGCAAACCCTAGCTGCGACCCGGTCAAAATTGGCATCGTCTCGATCAGCGACCGCGCCGCCGGCGGCGTCTATATCGACCAAGGCTTGCCGGCGCTGCAGGACTGGCTGCGCCGGGCCCTGCAAAACCCGCTGCAGTTCGAGCCCCGCCTGATCCCGGACGAACAAGCCACCATCAGCGCCACCCTGATTGAATTGGTGGCTGCCGGCTGCGCCCTGGTGCTGACCACCGGCGGCACCGGCCCGGCCTTGCGCGATGTCACGCCCGAGGCCACGCTGGCGGTGGCGCACAAGGAAATGCCCGGTTTTGGCGAACAGATGCGCCAAATCAGCCTGAAGTTCGTGCCGACCGCCATCCTGTCACGGCAGGTGGCGGTGATCCGGGACCAGACCCTGATCATCAACCTGCCGGGGCAACCCAAGTCGATTCAGGAAACCCTCGAAGGCCTGCGTGGCAGCAATGGGGAAACCGTCATGGCCGGCATCTTTGCCGCCGTGCCCTACTGCATCGACCTGATTGGCGGTCCCTACCTGGAAACTCATGAGGCGGTGTGCAAAGCGTTCCGCCCGAAAGCCGCACAACGACTACCACGATAGGATTGCCGGCTGCTGCCCCCATAATTGGCGAAAAATCCGAGGGGCGTCATGACGAGTACACAGGGAATGCAAGCACACGGGATAAAGGACAACCATACCCGAGGCACGGTAGCGGATTTTCTGTCCGCCAGAGTAAGCGATGGCAGTCGTTTGTCAGTGGTGTCGGCCTACTTCACCATTTACGCCTACGAAGCCCTGAGCAAAGAGCTCGACGGGATCGAATCGCTGCGCTTTCTTTTTGGCGAGCCACGCTTCATTCAAGCGCTTGACCCAGAAAAAACGGACAAAAAAGCATTCAAGATCGAAGACGAAGGCCTGGAGCTGGCTAACCGGCTGCAGCAAAAGGAAGTTGCACGCCGCTGTGCCGAATGGATCAAGAACAAGGTCGAAATTCGCTCCATTCGGGAAACCAATCTGCTCCACGGCAAGCTGTACCACATCGACGACGGCAAGCGTGAGCATGCACTCATGGGCAGCTCCAACTTCACGCGCCGGGGCTTGGGGCTATCCGCCACACCCAACATCGAACTCAACATGGTGGTCGATAGCGACCGCGACCGGACCGACCTGAAGCAGTGGTTTGACGAACTGTGGACGGACACCGCGCTGGTGGAGGACGTCAGCCATCACAAACAGCTTGCGCAAGTTCTGCGACCGCAAACACGTGCGCATCGCGTACCAGGATCAAGTCATTGAAGGGGATGCTCTCTGGCAAGCCATCTATGCCGACTAGGCTAACTTCTTCACCGCGCCGCACGATGGCCTTCCCGCTCAGATTGATGCCGAGCGCCGCTGGTTAATTTCGCCGGTCACCGAGGCCGACCTGGTGGCGCTACGCCACGATGACCTTGTAAGAATCGCCGGAGTGCTTTCGCCCGCAGGTGCGCAGCAAGCCGTCCTGGATGGTATTTGAGGATATCGAAAGATGCGTACCGCCCAAGACTTGAACTCAGCGTCGATGACGTGCTATGGCACATCGAGGCCAAGTGCTCCCGTGGAATATTAATAATCAGCTACCAAGTTCACAGTGACCCATGAAACCCCAGCAACCTAAACCCGACATCCCCGCCGCGCTGATGGAGACGCCCGGCGGCTACGCCGACTGGCTGGCGGATTTGAAGACCCGCATCCACACCGCCCAGCAACGCGCGACGCTGGCGGTCAACCGCGAGCTGGTGCTGCTTTACTGGCAAATCGGGCGCGACATTCTGGAGCGCCAAACCAGGCAGGGCTGGGGTGCCAAGGTGATTGAGCGGCTGGGGCACGATCTGCGCACGGCGTTCCCGGACATGAAGGGGTTTTCCCGTGCCAACCTGATGTACATGCGCGCTTTTGTGGATGCCTGGCCCGATGCTGAAATTGTCCAACAGGCTGTTGGACGAAGCCGCTACGCGGAGTAGTCCACCCCTGAGCTGACACGATTTATTCTGCACATTCACCCCGTCAATTCCGATGGGGTGATTCTGCAACATTTCGTGAGGACACAGCAGCATGAAGACC
>JAKFXU010000248.1 GCA_021731215.1 Rhodoferax sp. | reverse complement strand
AGACGCTGCCGTGCGGGCCGGGCAGGGTGGGCAGCAGCGGCTCGGGCAAGGCGCCCAGCTCGAACGGCGAAGGGTTCTTGCCCTTGGCTTTCTTCCTGAGCTGGCCGCCCTCGACCGTGACAAAGCTCGGGCAAAAGCCCTTGACGCACGAATAGTCCTTGTTGCAGGTGCTCTGGTTGATCTGGCGCTTGCGGCCGAACTCGGTCTCCAGCGGCTCCACGCTCAGGCAATTGGACTGCACACTGCAGTCGCCGCAGCCTTCGCACACCAACTCGTTGATGAGCACGCGCTTGGCCGGGTCCACCAGGCTGCCGCGCTTCCTGCGCCGGCGTTTCTCGGTGGCACAGGTCTGGTCATAAATGATGACGCTGGTGCCTTGGATCTCGCGGAACTCGCGCTGGATGCGATCGAGCTCATCGCGCTGTTGCACCGCCACTCCCTCTGCCAGTTGTACGCCCTGGTACTTGTCGGGCTCGTCCGTGACGACGACGATCTTGACCGCGCCTTCGGCCCGCATCGACTGCACAATCTGCGCCACCGAATGCCCTTCCGCTCGCTCGCCGATCTGTTGGCCGCCGGTCATGGCGACCGCGTCGTTGTAGAGAATTTTGTAGGTGATGTTGACGCCGGCGGCGATGCTCTGGCGCACCGCCAGCAGCCCGCTGTGAAAGTAGGTGCCGTCGCCCAGGTTGGCGAACATGTGTTGGTCTCGGCTGAACGGTTGCTGGCCGACCCAGGGCACGCCCTCGCCGCCCATCTGGGTAAAGCCGACCGTCGCGCGGTCCATCCAGATGCTCATGAAATGGCAGCCGATGCCGGCCATGGCGCGCGAGCCTGCCGGCACGCGGGTAGAAGTGTTGTGCGGGCAGCCCGAGCAGAACCAGGGCTGGCGCTCGGCCTTGACCTCCACCACCTGCATGGCGCGCTCTTTGGCGTCGAGAATCGCCAGTTGGGCGTCGATGCGGGCCTCGATGGGGGCGTCCACGCCCAGCTTTTTCAGGCGCTGCGCAATGGCGCGCGCAATCAGGGCCGGCGACAAGTCGGCGTTGGCGCGCAGCAGCGTGTTGGCGCTCGGGTTGGCCATCGACCATTCGCCGCCCGAGAAATCGCCCGCGACTTCGTTGAACTGGCCGAGCACGGTGGGGCGCACATCGGCGCGCCAGTTGTAGAGTTGCTCCTTCAATTGGTATTCGATCACCTGGCGCTTTTCTTCGATCACCACAATTTCCTGCAGGCCGGTGGCAAATTCGCGCGTCAACTGGGCTTCCAGCGGCCACACCACGCCGACCTTGTGCAGACGGATACCGACCTGCTGGCAGGTGGCATCGTCCAGGCCCAGATCGATCAAGGCCTGGCGCGTGTCGCTGTAAGCCTTGCCGCTGGCGATCAGCCCGAGCCGGTCGTGCTGGCCCTCAATCACGTTGTAGTTCAGGCGGTTGGCGCGGATGTAAGCCAGCGCGGCGTACCACTTGTAATGAAACAGGCGCGCCTCCTGCTCCAGCGCGGCATCGGGCCAGCGAATGTGCAGGCCGCCGGGTGGCATCTCGAAATCGGTCGGGAGTCTGATCTGCACCCGCTGCGGGTCGATCATGGCGGTGGCGCTGGATTCCACGATTTCCTGAATCGTCTTCATGCCGGCCCACACGCCCGAGAAGCGGCTCAGGGCAAAGGCGTGAATGCCCAGGTCCAGAATCTCCTGCACCGTCGAAGGGAAAAACACCGGCGTGCCGCAGGCCTTGAAGATATGGTCGCTCTGGTGCGCGGCGGTCGAGCTTTTGGAAATGTGGTCGTCGCCGGCCACCGCAATCACGCCGCCCCACTCGGTGGTGCCGGCCATGTTGGCGTGCTTGAACACATCGCTGCACCGGTCCACGCCCGGGCCCTTGCCGTACCAGATGCCAAACACACCGTCAAACTTGTTGCTGCCGGGCGGCGCAAAACCCAATTGCTGCGTGCCCCACAGGGCGGTGGCGGCCAGCTCTTCGTTGACGCCGGGCTGGAACACAATGTTTTGCGCCTTCAGGTATTTTTCGGCCTTGACCAGTGCCTGGTCGTAGCCGCCCAAAGGGGAGCCGCGGTAGCCGCTGATGAACCCCGCCGTGTTCTTGCCCGCCTGCCGGTCGCGCAGTCGCTGCAGCAGCGGCAGCTTGACCAGCGCCTGCACGCCACTCATGAAGGCGCGGCCGTGGTCGAGCGAATATTTGTCATCCAGCGTCACGGTTTCCAGTATTTGGCGGATAGGTTTGGGCAGCGGTGCGTTCATTATTTGTATGTCTCCAGGATGCGGGTGGGTGCCGGCGTTTGTCGCCTTGCGGGCAACCCAATCAAGAACTGCTCCCGGATCGGGGGCAGCGTCAGGCCGGAGACAAAGTGTATGCGTGCAGCCCTGATATGTCTTTGCGTTATTTGCCAATATTTGGCGGTATTTAGAAAGAATATTGCCAAAAAATCAGATAAATAGAAACGATCGGTAATATTGATCCGGCCTTCACCACTCCCTGTCGGTTCGGCACCCAAGCCCAGCCATTACTTCCACGGTGCGGTACGGTGTTTGAACTACGGCAAGCTTGCCGCAGGGGGCCGATAAAAGCCAAGGCCCCTACACTGGCCGGCATGAACCCACGCCCTGTCACCTACCTCCCCGTCGCAACCAAACCGGCGGCTTTCCCACGCCGCGTGCTGCTGGCCGTCAGCGGCCTGACACCCCAAATCGTCACCGAAACCCTGTACGCACTGGCGGCCGACGAGCACGCGCCGTTCGTGCCGACCGAAGTCCACCTGATCACCAGTGCCGAGGGCGCGCACCGCGCCGAACTCTCCCTGCTCAGCGACGACCTGGGCTGGTTCCACAAACTCTGCGCGGACTACCACCTACCCGGCGTCAAGTTTGACCGCAGCCACATCCACGTCATGCGCGACACCCAGGGCCAGCCCATGAACGACATCCGCTCCCCTGCCGACAACCGGGCCGCCGCCGACTTCATCACGGCACAGGTGCGCGCCATCACGGCCGACCCGGCTTGCGCCCTGCATGCCTCCATCGCTGGCGGGCGCAAGACCATGGGCTTCTATCTGGGCTACGCCCTGTCCCTGTTCGGCCGTGCGCAGGACCGGCTGAGCCACGTCTTGGTCAGCGAACCGTTTGAGTCCAGCTACGACTTTTTCTACCCCACGCCCTACAGCCGCGTGCTGCAAACCCGCGACCATCAACTGGCCGACACCGCCAATGCGCAGGTGACCCTGGCCGAGATCCCGTTTGTGAGCCTGCGCCACGGCCTGCCCACCGCCTTGCTGGCCGGGCAAGCGAGCTTCAACGACACCGTCGCCGCCGCCCGCGCCGCGCTGGCGCCGCCGCACCTGGTGCTTGACCTGGCGCGCCAGCGCATCCTGGCGGCCGGGCGCGAAGTGACCCTGCCCCCGGCCGAACTCGCGCTGCTGGCCGTGTTTGCGCGCCAGACCTTGCAAGGCGGCGAGCCGCTGCCAGCGCCACCCAAGGGCGCCACTGACCCGGCATGGGCCAGCCGCTACCTGCGTGAATACCGGCGCATCACCGGCGTGCTAGCCGATATGGATGCAACCGAGAAAGCCCTGATCAAAGGCATGGACGGCGAGTATTTCTCGCAGCGCAAATCCAAACTCGACAAACGTCTGAAAACCGCCCTGGGCCCTGCCGCCGACGCCTACCGCATCCACGACGGCGGCACCCGGCCGCGGCGCTACGCGTTAACCCTGAGCCCGGCTGCGGTACGCTTCGCTCAAGATGTGGCGTTCAAGGAGGATGTTTGATGACCCTGCGAGAGTTGACCTATCAGGTCAGTTTCAATACCCCTGCCTTTCTGGGCAACGCCGAACAGCAAGCCCAGTGGCGCACGCCGCCGTTCAAGGCGCTGCTGCGGCAGTGGTGGCGGGTTGTCAAGGCACCTTCGGTTGGGTATGACCACAGCCAGCTATTGGCGCGTGAGAACGAGCTGTTTGGCAGCGCGGGGGATAATTTTGGCGGCGGGCGGTCGAAGGTGCAGTTGCGGCTGTCTGCGTGGGATGAGGGAGCAATGAGTGCCTTGCAACCTATGGCAAGACATCCTCACCCAGAAGTGAAAGATAGAGATCGCCAACCAATCGATATCGGCACGGCGATTTACCTCGGATTTGGCCCGGTCACTCTACAAGGCATGCGCAAAGCAATTGCGCCGGCTGCAACGCCACTCACATTCAAAGTCCACTGCCCTGAAACGGAGTTACCCGACATCAAAAAGGTGATGCAGCTCGTCGCCTGGTTCGGCACCTTCGCGCTTATGCCTGTCGGATATACGTCGCACCGTTCCGTGCAAGTTTCGGGCTTTGATGAATTCGGCCATCTCACCCCAATACGACGCCTCATATCCGCTTCCTGTTCGTCAGGCCAGCGCTTTGCCATCAGGCTTCCTTCAGACTCGCAGTCACCCGCGAAACCCTTGCCGTCGGCTAACTCTTCCCCTTGCCGGGCGAGTAGAGGACTTTCACCTCCAAGTAGGTGCGCCCTGCCGGGCGCACCGCAAAAAAGCCCGCCCCCTTGGCAGGAGTCGGGCAGCCGGCCAGGCCGGAATCAACTTCTTGTGGTGTGCTGAGGTGTCAAGGCATCAGGTGCCGATCCTGCCGCCGTCGTTTTGGTGATGACGATGGTGTTGGTGCCGTCGCTCTTGTCGGCCGGGGTGGCTGCCGTGAGCGGATCGCCCAGGGCGTGGAGAATTGTTTGCAGATGGGTCCCGTCCGTGTCGATCACCATGTGGGAAATGATCGACCCAAGTTCGCATCTCAGGTTGATACCTCGTTGGATAAGACGCCTACTGTGATTTTTTCTTCAATACGCTAATATTCGTAAGAATCTTGCTTGCAAAACGAATAAATGGAAACACTCGACAAGTTTGACCTGGCGATTTTGAATGAACTGCAGAGCGACGGGCGCCTGAGCAATGCCGAACTGGCGTCGCGCGTGGGCCTGAGCGCGGCGCCCTGCTGGCGCCGGGTGCGCGCGCTGGAGGAGGCCGGCTTCATCAAGGGCTACCGGGCCGAGATTGATCGCCACAAAATCGGCCTGGGCGTGCTGGCCTTCGTGCGGCTGGACGCCGACCGCAATGCCGGCGATGTGCTGCGCGCCCTGGAGGAGGCGATTCGCGCCATCCCGGAGGTGGTGAGTTGCCACTACATCAGCGGCACCGGCACCTTCGAGCTGCAGGTGGTCAGTTGCGACCTCAACTCGTTCAGCCAGTTCGCGCGCGATGTGCTGATCAATCTGCCCAACGTGAAAGACTTGCACACCAGCTTCTCGCTGGGCGAGGTCAAGGCCAGCAGCGCCTTGCCGCTGGGCCATTTGCGCCGCCTTGATCAGGCCGGCCGCCAGCACGCAGTCGACTGAGCCGGCGCCGAGACCGCTTGGGGGACAATGCGGCGATGCATGCTTTTGAATCGCTCACGCCCGATGTCGTCATGGACGCGCTGGCCAGCGTCGGGCTCTATGGCGACGGGCGTCAACTGGCGCTGAGTTCTTATGAGAACCGGGTCTATCAACTGCACCTGGAAGACGGCCCGGCGGTGGTGGCCAAGTTTTACCGGCCCCAGCGCTGGAGCGAGGCGTGCGCCTCGCTCCAGCGCTGGGGC
>JAKFXU010000130.1 GCA_021731215.1 Rhodoferax sp. | reverse complement strand
GCCAACTGGAGCCGCCCATTGCTGCGGTAATACTGGCTGGCTACCCACACGCAGGCATCGCCGTGGCCTTTGAGCCGGGCGTGACTCATGGCGTTATTGAGCAATTCAGTCAATGCGTAGCTGATCGGGATGGTGATGCGGTCTGCCGTGTTCACACCACTCATTTCGTCGCACGGTTCGTTCGGGTCGATGTCCGGCATCCGTCCCACCAATGCCTCGGCAAGTTGATTGGCAATCCGGTCAATTTGGCTGCGTTGATCCAGCCGGGTCAGCTCCACCAAGGCATCAGTCTGGTCATGTCGCTGTCCGCGCGGGGGTGCGCAATCAACCAGTTCCACACCCTCAAAAATATCCATGCGCTGCAAATAGCCGCCAACCGCATCGGTCAACCCGGCAACCCGCACCGTTTGGCCGCGCTGTTGCAGTATGTAAAAGGTGGCACCCAGCAGGGCCAAGCCAAAAGGGTCGGCAAAACGCAAGGCGCGCGCATCCAGTGTCACGCGATCCTTGGTCGCCAGTGCTGCACCGCACAGCCTAATGAGGTTGTCCGGTGATTTTAAGGTTAGGTATGCTGGGCAGATCAATGAAGTCATGCGGCCACCGATGGTGCGAAGCAGCGCGCCAGTAGCGCATCGAAGGTGGCTTGCGCCTTGGCGGTGGCGGCGGATTGTTGGGATTGGATGGAGCGACACCATTCCACTTTTTGCTCAAACTCCTTTTGTGCTAAAACTGGTGGACAGATAATGTGCATTGCCTTCAACTGAACGCCCGTCAGGTGTGCAATCGTCGCATGAGTAGATGCACCAAGAAGAGCGCCGGTTCTCGCCAAATGCCAAAGCAGCCAGACGATGAAATCAGGGCGAGCTATCTCTAAATCTGTGCGGAGTCGGTGTAGTGCCTTCTGGTAATAGCATTCATCGAGTTGCCCGTCCCAGATTGCTGCACGACCCACCTCACCACCTTCGCAAATTAAAACATCACCTGCATGAAGGCGGAACTTAGCCCGTTCGTCAGGATGAAAATCCATCTTCAGCAGATCATATGTGTCGATTCTGTTCCACTGAACATTTACGTTGCGCAAGTAGGGTAGTTGAAAATCACCAGATTGCTTTTGCTTGTCGAGCATTTTGCCGAGACGACAATCACCAACGGCACCGAATGGCATAATTGGCCACCCCTTCGGATTCATCCCCGGATCGCCGAATAAGTCGAGAAACAAGGCTGGGATGAGTTCGGCGGCTTTCTTGTCGGCCTCGCGCCGCAAACGGACGATGCCCTCGGCGCGGGAGAGAATATCCACGATGCTGTGTTGCTCTGCGAGGGGTGGCAGTGGAACGTTTAGGTCTTTTAAAATGCCTTGATTGATATTCGGCTGAGCCACTCCACGAGCGACACGATTCAACTCGCTGTGCCGAGAGTCCAAAAAATAGCGCAGATATTGAGGATCAAGCTGGGTCTTGTTTTGCGGAACAACTCCTGCTATCGCTTGGTTTGTCGCCGCATCAATTCCGAGAACAGCAGTACGCCCGATGGTGGCAAAAATTGAAATCAGCACTGTGCCGGACGGTAATAGTCTGGCACTACTGTTCTCTATACCCGCAACTGTCAGTGTCTCTTCTGTTGAAACGACTGTACCTTGAAGCATGTCGGTGATTTTTACCCACGGAATGCCGCCGCCGAAATATTCCAACTTGGTTCGCGATGGTGTTCCCCCGGAAAAAACTTGGCACACTTCGGCGAGCTTGCGCACTTGATACGTCATGCAGCCTGCTCCGCCAACACCACACGCAACGCCTCCACTTCCTCGACAATCTCCGCCTCAATCGCCGCCAGTTCATCCAACAGTTCGCGCGGGTCGCAATGCTCGACGGCGGTCTGGCTCATGGGGCGATAGCGTCCGGCTGAGAGATTGAAGTCATTGGCGCGAATTTCGGCGGCAGTGGCGAACCATGCTTTATGCGGCCATTCGGCTTTGGGGTCACGTGCTAGCCACTGCCGCCAACCCTCTTCGCGTGTGCGATAGGCATCGGCCAGCATTGGCAGGTCGTCGGCCTCGATGGACGTATCGTGGTTGGCGTCCAGCCTGTAGCCGTCGTTGTCGGCATGAAGAAACAGCACTCTGTTCGTGCTGCCGCCCTTGCGGAACAGCAGCACCGAAGTCTTGACACCGGAGTATGGTTGAAAGACGCCACCGGGCAGCGACAGCACGGCCTCGACGCGGTTGTTTTCGATCAGTTGGCGGCGCAGTTCCTTGTGCGCGCCAGTGGAGCCGAACAGCACGCCCTCGGGAACGATGACGCCGCATCGGCCATCATCGAGCAGGCAGTCCATCATGTATTTGATGAACAGGAGTTCGGTGGCGGTGCTGTTGCCGACCTTGACGTCATCGACGATGCGATCTTTATCCACGCGCCCGGCAAACGGTGGGTTAGCGGCGACAACGTGATAGCCCTCGGGCAAGCCGAGTTCGCGCTTTCTTTCCGCGTCCAGCGTGGTGGTGAGCACATTGCGCTGGTAGATGCGCACGTCGGGCAGACCGCGCAGCGTGAGGTTCATGGTGGCCAGGCGCACCATCTTCGGGTCAACATCGTTGCCAAAAAATGTTTGCTCCTGCAACACGCGCCACTTGGCGGCAGAGAGCGCATTGCCGTTGCCGCGCGGGATGCGCTTGCCGTCGAGTTCGACGATTTCGATGCCGTCCGGGGTAGAGTTGGCGAGCTTGATGTGGTCGAGAATGGCGGCGATGAAACCGGCGGTGCCCGCTGCCGGGTCATAGCAAGTTTCGCCGATTTTCGGATCGAGCATGGCGACGATGACGCGGATGATGTGGCGCGGGGAGCGGAACTGGCCGAGTTCGCCAGCGGTCTTGATACGCTTCAAAAGGTATTCGAACAGGTCGCCCTTGGTATCGGCGTCGTGTTCATCCAGGCGCAGGTTATCCACCTTGCCGACAATTTGCGTCAATACCACCGGCTCGTCGATGACCAGACGCGCGCCGTCCATGAAGTTGGTGGCACTCTTGCTGGCGACTTCGGCATAGAAGGGAAACACTTCGTCACGCATGAAACGTGCAAGGTTCTCGCCGGACAGCGCACGCGCCCATTGCGACCAGCGGAAGCGCTCGCGCGGGATGGTGTCGCCAGCGCCCAGTGCTACGGCATTGAGCGGGTTGCGCAGCTTCCAATCGCCGCAGTAGATGCTGGTCGGTGTTTGCTTCATCAGCCGGGCGCGTGCCTGGGCTTGGGTGTCCAGCCCGTCGGCGAGATAGAAGAAAAACAGGAAGGCGAGCTGTTCGGTGTTCGAGACAGGATCGGGATAGCCACCACCAAAAAGATAGTTGCTGATGTCGTCGATGTCTTGGCGGAGTTGCGGGGTGAGTGACATAATGGCCTAAAAGAGCTTTCCGCCCTTTTCGAGGGCGGCAGTAGATTCACGGAATAAATCTTTGATTATGCTGTCGGGAACCTTGGCGCGGGTAAGAGCATCACGAAGGCGTTGCTGAAAATCATTCGATTTTACGGATTGGTAAGCGATGTCCTTGTACACCTTCTTGATCTTGGGTTCTTTCAGCAGTGTCTTGATGCTGACAGCTTCCTCAATGTCTCGTTGAAGAAGCTCGGCAATATCGGTATCGGTTGGAGTTCCGAATCGCTTGTACTGCTCCGGTGGGTTCGCTTTGACTGATGGAAGCAGACGCTCCACGACAGTAAAAACTAGGTCAAGCAGCGACCCGCCAAGTTGATCTTCCAACTTTTCAAAGTAGCGGGTTAGCAGTTTATTGAATGCATCAGTTGCCACCTCAAAGTCCTGCTGTTGGTTCTTGAACATCACGCTGCCAAATCCCAATACTGGAATCAGGAACTTTTGCTCTATTTTCTTGCGCTCGGCATCAAGATATTTTTGATCGACGCTGACTTCTTTCGCGTTGCCGTCACCAGCGGTGATTTCAAGTGTGACCGCTGTCGCCTCCATGTCCATAACACGAAGACTGTTGCGCCAGCGGTCCTGCATGTCACCCGCAAGCCCCATCAGATAGGCGGGTATTGGCACCGTCTGACGGGTGAGCTGATATTTCTCGACGGTAAATTCGACATACTGGAGGCGGGAACTATAAACACGCGCCTTCTGCGTGAGGTCAAACGGCTCGGGCGGGTTTTCATCAATGTTCTTCTTGATCGCTTCAACGTCCTGCGGTGTCAAAGCCCTCGTGCCGATTTCGCCGTCAGATGGCCGAGTGTTCTGCGTTGCGCCTGCCGCTTCGGAAATCTTCGTGGCGGCGGAGCCTTCCAAAAAAAGCGCATTGGGTTTGAATGCCGATGTCGAACCCGCCTCAACGAGTTGCGGAACGGGCGAGTAGATCAGTGTCTTGTCGTCAGCCACAAGGACGCCGATACGAATGCCTGGCTGGCAGCGGAGGCCAAAATGATTGGCGTCAAGTTGCGTTTTCAGTGTCGCCAAGCCTTCCGGAGTGCCATAGCCAAGCCGGTAGACCTCAGGGTCGCTGTCGAGAATAACGGTGATCGATAAGTGTGGATCGGCCAGTCTAGCCGCCAGCGCACTGGCAACCGGTTCCGTGATTCCAGGGGCAATAAACAGGATTCGGTCATGTGCTTGGCGAATCAACCCCGACAATGCTTCATCGGTTGCGACCGTGAATGTCCGGTCAGATACTGGTAGGGCTTCACTCATTGAATTGCCTCACTGCCATAGACGGACTGCGAAAGGTTGGTGATAACGCTGGATAGATGCTCTTCGCCGCCGAAAATTTCGGCTGCCTTGCGGCGGCCACCTTGCAGGCTGAAGGGCGGAAATTCGAGGTGGTCGAGAGTGAAGCCGTCGAACTGGTCTGCGTTCTGGCGGATTTGAGACTCAACGTCATGCAGCCAGCGTTCCTGATCGGGATTGAATTCGTGGCTCACCAGCCAGCCCTCGAAGCGTGCGCCGAGTTCGTTTGCCTTTTCCTCTGACGCTTCGAGAAAAACAAAATTACCGGCATCGTCCATCGTTACCCAGGCGCGGGTGGTGGGGTCGATGTTGTCGTCCTGATTAACAGTGACGAGCGTGCGCGGATCGGCACGCGGGCGCGGCGGTCGGTCGATGACATTGCCGCCTTCGCCATAGCCGTCTTCGCCTTCATGCGCGGCAACGACGCCGACAAAATCGAATAGGGTGAAGACCGGCTTGCCCGGCGACTTGCGCGTGCCCCGGCCCAGCATCTGGCGGTAGAGCGTGACCGATTTGGTGTAGCGGGCGAAGATGAGGTTGACGACTTCCGGGCAGTCGAAACCGGTGTCGAGCATGTTCACCGACACCAGCACCTGCGGAAACCTTTCTCTCTTGAAGCGGCGGATGCGTGCCATCGCGTCGGTGGTGTCTTCATCTTTGCCCATGCCGGAGACAACGTAATCGGCGTATTTTATTTCCGGCGAGGGTTTTAGGTGGGCGAATTCATTGTCGATCAGTGTCGCCAGAGTTTCGGCGTGGCGCTTGGTGACGGCGAAGACGATGGTCTTGCCGATCATCGGTTTGCGCAGATAACCTGTGGCATCGGTGTAGCCATCATCCATCACCTTGCGGAATTCGCGCACGATGGCCTGATTGCGCGCGGGAATGGTGAATTTGCGCTCCAGCACATT
>JAKFXU010000490.1 GCA_021731215.1 Rhodoferax sp. | reverse complement strand
ACGCCGCCGCCATCATATTTTTCTGCTTTTTCTATACGGCGCTGGTGTTCAACAGTCGTGAAACAGCGGACAACCTTAAAAAGAGCGGTGCCTTTATTCCGGGCATTCGCCCAGGCGACCAGACCGCCAAGTACATTGACAAGATTTTGCTGCGTCTGACATTTGCCGGTGCGATCTACATCACGGCAGTGTGTTTGTTGCCCGAGTTTTTGATTTTGAAGTACAACGTACCGTTCTATTTCGGTGGTACCTCTCTGTTGATCATTGTGGTTGTGACCATGGATTTCATGGCGCAAGTGCAAAATTACATGATGTCGCAGCAATACGAATCGCTATTAAAGAAGGCTAATTTCAAGTCTTCGTAGCGCGATTGGTAATTATGTCTAAAGACGATGTGATTCAGATGCAGGGAGAGGTGGTCGAAAATCTGCCGAACGCGACGTTTCGCGTGAAGCTGGAAAATGGCCATGTCGTACTGGGGCATATTTCCGGGAAGATGCGCATGCACTACATCCGCATTCTTCCGGGCGACAAAGTCACTGTTGAATTGACGCCCTACGATTTGAGTCGGGCGCGGATTGTATTCAGGGCTAAGTAACAGTAAGGGTAGGTGTTGCGCGCATGCTAATGCCGGCACCCAGACAACAGTTTTAGGAGAATGAAATGAAGGTTTCGGCTTCGGTCAAGAAAATTTGCCGTAACTGCAAGGTAATTCGGCGCAAGGGCGTAGTGCGTGTGATCTGTACCGATCCGCGTCACAAGCAGCGCCAGGGTTAATTGCAAGAGTTTTAGAGGACGAAAATGGCACGTATCGCTGGCATCAATATTCCGCCGCAACAGCATTCCGAAATTGGCTTGACCGCCATCTTCGGCATCGGTCGCACCCGCGCACGCAAAATTTGCGAGGCCTGTGGCATCGCTTATTCCAAGAAGGTCAAGGATTTGACCGACTCGGATCTGGAAAAAATTCGCGACCAGATTGCACTGTTCACCATTGAGGGTGACCTCCGTCGGGAAACGACGATGAATATCAAGCGATTGATGGACATTGGTTGTTACCGAGGCTTTCGCCATCGGCGTGGCCTGCCGGTGCGTGGCCAGCGTACCCGCACCAATGCCCGTACCCGCAAGGGTCCGCGCAAGGCGGCTCAGTCACTGAAGAAATAACAGGCATTGAAAGACCACTATGGCAAAAGCTCCCGCCAATAATGCGGCCCAACGTGTCCGTAAAAAAGTTCGCAAGAATGTTGCAGACGGCGTCGCGCACGTTCATGCCTCATTCAATAACACCATCATCACGATCACCGATCGCCAAGGCAATGCCTTGTCCTGGGCTTCGTCGGGTGGACAAGGTTTCAAGGGCTCGCGCAAGTCCACGCCATTCGCAGCCCAGGTGGCTTCCGAGGTGGCTGGCCGTGCCGCTATCGAGCAGGGCATCAAGAATCTTGACGTTGAGATCAAAGGTCCAGGACCTGGCCGGGAATCTTCGGTTCGCGCGCTGGCTGCGCTTGGCATTCGCATCAACATGATTGCTGACGTGACGCCGGTGCCGCACAACGGTTGCCGGCCACAGAAGCGCCGTCGGATCTAATTCGGCATTTAATTTTTTTCAACAAGCCCACCGCCACTGGCTTTGCGCCGGTGGCTCCCGCTCTAACGAGCGGCAGATGACATAAAGGAAGTTCAAGTGGCACGCTATCTAGGCCCCAAGGCCAAACTATCCCGCCGTGAAGGCACTGACCTGTTTCTCAAGAGTGCCCGCCGTTCGATTGGAGACAAGGCCAAGTTCGACTCCAAGCCGGGTCAACACGGACGTACCTCCGGCGCGCGTACCTCCGACTATGGCCTGCAGCTGCGCGAGAAGCAAAAGGTCAAGCGCATGTATGGCGTGCTGGAGAAGCAATTCCGTCGCTATTTTGAAGAGGCTGATCGTCGCAAAGGCAACACCGGCGCCAACCTGCTGTTCCTGCTGGAATCGCGTCTTGACAATGTGGTGTACCGCATGGGCTTCGGCTCGACGCGTGCCGAAGCACGCCAGCTGGTGTCCCACAAGGCCATGATGGTGAACGGAAAGTCCGTCAATATCCCATCCTACCTGGTTAAAACAGGTGATGTGATCGCGGTGCGGGACAAGTCGAAGAAGCAGAATCGAATTGTGGAAGCGCTCCAGTTGGCCCAGCAAGTCGGTATGCCGGCGTGGGTTGAGGTCAGTCTTGACAAGGCCGAGGGCACTTTCAAATCGGTTCCAGATCGTGACCAGTTCGCCGCCGACGTCAACGAGTCGTTGATCGTCGAGTTGTATTCGCGTTAATGGCGTTGCGACACGTTTTTTACATTTGAAATGGTTCCTGAAGCGCGGGGCACTGCGTTTCAGGCGCTTGGTCAGCCTTACCGGTGTAACGAGCCGGGGGTATTGAGAGGAAGTCCGCATGCAAAATAGTCTACTGAAGCCCAAAGCCATCAACGTCGAGCAGCTCGGCGCCAATCGTGCCAAAGTCGCGCTTGAGCCGTTTGAGCGTGGCTATGGCCACACGCTTGGCAATGCACTGCGCCGGGTTTTGTTGTCGTCAATGCCGGGTTATGCCGCCACTGAAGTCACTATTGCCGGTGTCTTGCACGAGTACTCGTCGATTGACGGCGTGCAGGAAGATGTTGTCAACATTTTGCTCAACCTCAAAGGGGTTGTGTTCAAGTTGCATAACCGCGACGAAGTCACACTGAGCCTGCGTAAAGAAGGCGACGGCGTGGTGACGGCGAGTGATATTCAGACCCCGCATGATGTCGAGATCATCAACCCGGATCATGTCATCGCGCACCTGTCGCAAGGCGGCAAGCTCGATATGCAGATCAAGGTTGAAAAAGGCCGCGGTTATGTCCCGGGCACCATGCGCCGCCATGCCGATGAGCCGACCAAGTCGATTGGCCGGATTGTGCTGGATGCCTCGTTTTCGCCGGTAAAACGCGTCAGCTATACGGTTGAGAGTGCGCGGGTCGAGCAGCGCACCGACCTGGACAAGCTGGTGGTCGATATCGAAACCAACGGCGCCATTTCGGCCGAGGACGCCGTGCGCGCTTCCGCTAAAATTCTGGTCGAGCAACTGGCGGTGTTTGCTCAGTTGGAAGGCAGTGAGCTGGCAGCGTTTGATCAGCCGGCATCGCGGGGCGGCGGCACCCAGTTTGACCCGATCCTGCTGCGCCCGGTGGATGAACTGGAGCTGACGGTGCGCTCCGCCAACTGCTTGAAAGCTGAAAATATTTACTACATCGGCGACCTGATTCAGCGCACGGAGAACGAGTTGTTGAAGACTCCCAATCTGGGCCGCAAGTCGCTCAACGAAATCAAGGAAGTGCTGGCTTCCCGCGGTCTTACTTTGGGCATGAAGCTCGAAAGCTGGCCACCAGCAGCGCTCGAAAAGCGTTGATATTTTGAGACCCCGAGAGGGGTCAGTGCCACGGGCAGTACCTGATACGGCTGCCGGTTAAATAACTGAAGGATAAGCACCATGCGTCACGGACACGGACTACGTAAACTCAACCGCACCAGCTCACATCGGCTGGCGATGCTGCGCAACATGATGAACTCGCTGATCGAGCACGAGGCCATTAAAACCACGGTTCCAAAAGCCAAGGAATTGCGCCGCGTGATCGAACCCATGATCACGCTGGCCAAAGAAGCCACAGTGGCCAACCGCCGCCTGGCGTTTGATCGGCTGCGCGATCGCGACAGCGTGGTCAAGTTGTTCAATGATCTGGGTCCGCGTTTCAAGGCCCGTCCAGGTGGCTATACGCGGATTCTGAAGATGGGTTTCCGCGTTGGCGACAATGCGCCTATGGCTTTGGTTGAGTTGGTGGATCGCCCGGCCGTGCTAGAAGTGGCTGCGAGTGAAACGGCTGCTGATTAATAGGTTATAATTTAAAAATACCGCGCGATGGAGCAGCCTGGTAGCTCGTTGGGCTCATAACCCAAAGGTCGTAGGTTCAAATCCTACTCGCGCAACCAATAGATACGGGGCTTCCCCCGTAAGTAAACGCCAACCTCGTGTTGGCGTTTTGCTTTCTGGCCAAAATTTGGCTCATGGCGCCACAGCGGCCAGGGAAGCGGTCCTTATGAGGAATTTGCTATGCAGCCGAACCGACTTGACATCACTTCTGCAATCGCTCACCAGCAACCCGTCCCGCAATTCAGAGTGAGTACACCTTCATGACCCAGACCACCTCAGCCCGGGATAGGCACTGGACATGGGTTTTTCTGGCTTGGTTGATTGCCTTGGTCGCCACGCTTGGGGCGATTTTCTTGGGCGAAGTGGTGGGCGTGCTGCCTTGTGTGCTGTGCTGGTACCAGCGCATCGCCATGTTTCCCCTGGTCATTATTCTGGCGCTGGGTTTGCTGCCTTTTGATTATCGAAGCGTACGTTACGCACTGCCATTGGCAGCAGCGGGCTGGGCCATCGCGCTGTACCACTGCTTGCTTTACTGGGGCGTGGTGCCCAAAGACCTGGTGCCCTGTGGGGCGGGCGCTTCCTGTACCGACGTCAAAGCGGAACTTTACGGCTTCATCTCTGTCCCGCTGCTATCGCTGACCGCGTTTTCCCTGATTATCGTCTTGTTGTTAATCGTTAAGAGAGGTTCCAGAAGTGAATAAAAAAGTGATGCTTGTGTCAGCTGGCGTGCTGGCGATCGTGCTGTTTCTGCTCGCTGTTTTTTTCTACAACCAACAAAAGAGCCAGCAAGCCTTCCAATTGGCGCAGGAGCACCGCGCCGCCTTGGTCCGGCCTCATGCGCCGACCTATGGCAACCCAGCTGCCAGGGTCACGATCGTCGAGTTCATTGATCCCGCCTGTGAAACCTGCAGGGCGTTCTATCCCCTGGTCAAAGGCCTGATTAATGCCAGTTTTGGACAGGTCAATTTGGTGATGCGCTACGCCCCTCTGCACAAGGGTTCTGACCAAGTCGTCAAAATCCTTGAAGCCGCGCGCATGCAGAATTTGTATTGGCCGGTGCTGGAAGCCATGCTCCAGTCACAGTCTGCGTGGGTCTTCCATCACGAAGCGCAGCCTGGATTGGTATGGGACCTCATCAAGGACACCGGTATTGATGTGGCGAAAGCCAAAGCCGATGTGAATGATGCGCGTATCGCCAAAATAGTTGAGCAGGACATTGCTGATGCCAAAACGCTGAAGGTCACCAAGATCCCAGGCTATTTCGTCAACGGAAAACCGCTGATTGACTTCGGCTGGGATCAACTCAAGGCCTTGGTTGCCAGCGAGCTGCGCAGCGCAGGTTGAATATGAGCTGATGGCTGGCCCGGTGCGGCGGCGGCCCGGACCCCGTCATCGGCGCTCGCCACGGGCTGCTGTTGATAAATATCAAACACCAGCGGTCGTTACTTCCTAGACTTGTTCGTTGGAGGTATCAGCATGGAAAAAGTTTGGTTGAAGCACTACCCGCCGGGCATACCGGCTGAGATCGATGTGCATGAATTCGCCTCGCTCGGGGATGTGCTGCGCCTGAGCTGCGAACGCTTTGCCGAGCTGCCCGCCTACAGCAACATGGGCGCGTCCCTCAGCTACACCGAACTCGACCAGGCCAGCCGCAACTTCGCCGCCTATCTGCAGGGGGCACTGGGGCTGCGTCGGGGTGAGCGGGT
>JAKFXU010000492.1 GCA_021731215.1 Rhodoferax sp. | reverse complement strand
CTCAAGCCCGCCGAGCCAGTGCGGGCTTATGGCGTGATTGCCAACGAGATCGTGCGCGTTGCCAGCGAACTCAAGGTTGATCAGATTGCGATGGGCACCCGCGGCATGGGCGCCGTCGGCACCATGCTGCTGGGCTCGGTGGCGCAGCGGGTGCTGCATCAATCGCCGCTGCCGGTACTGCTGGTCAAATAGGGCTTGTCCCGCTAGGCTTGGCCCCCACGCTTGTCACTTCGTGTACTGCGCTGCCCCCCAAGGGGGCACGCCTTGCTTGGGGCGGCCCGGCGCGGCGGCTAGGCCGGCCCCACCTCCAGGCGATCGCGTCCCGCGTCCTTGGCCCGGTACAGCGCGGCGTCGGCCCGACCCAACAGGGTCGCAAAGGCGGTTTCGCTGGCCAGACAGGCGGCCCCGATGCTGGCCGTGTAGCCGATGCGCGCACCTGCCACTTCAACCAGGCTGGCACGCACACTCTCGATAATGCGCTGTGCCAGTGCGCGCCCGCCTTCGGGCGTGGTATTGGGCAACAACACCGCAAACTCTTCGCCACCGAGGCGGCCAATAAAGTCCGACTCGCGCAATACAACCGACACCGTCTGCACAAAACCTTGCAACACGGCATCGCCCGCCGCATGGCCGTACTGGTCGTTGATGCATTTGAAATGGTCGAGGTCAAGCATCAGCAACATCAGCGGCAGTTCATAGCGCCTGGAGCGCGCCAGTTCCTGCTCGGCCAAATTGAGAAAATTGCGCCGGCTCAGCGCCCCGGTCAGGGTATCGATGTTGGCGAGGGTCCAGCTCGCCAGTTCGGCCGCCTTGAGATTGCTGACATCGTCGTGGCTGACCACCATCCGCTGCTCTACATCATGCACTGGCATGGCCCGCATGCTGAACCAGCGCTTGTCGCTCGGGGAAAAGAACGGCTGCTGCAGTTGAAAATGCGCCAGCTCGCCGCCGGCCACGGCGGCCATGCCGGCCGCGACCGCCTGCGCCGTCTGCTGGTCATGGCCGCTGACGCCATCGAGGATTTTCAGGTAGTTGCTGCCGACCAAACTCGTCGCATCCGCCAACCCGCCATCAAGCGCATATTGGCGCCAGGCGGCATTGGTTTGCAGCACCGTGCCGTGGCGATCGAGCACCGCGACTTGTTGCGCCAGGGAGTCAAACACCGCTTGCTGGAATTGGGCCGCCACGCGCAGTTTCTCTTCGATCAGCTTTCTGCCAGTCACATCGACGTGGGTGCCAACCATGCGCAATGGCTTGCCATCCTCGGTGCGGCTGACGATGGCGCCGCGGGCCAGCACCCATTTCCAGTTGCCGTTCTTGCATTGGCCGCGGTGTTCATTGGAATAATGGTCGGCCTGACCGCTCAGATAGGCTTGCAGGGCCGCCATCAGTTGCGGCTTGTCCTCGGGATGGATGCGCGAACTCCAGTCCTCCAGGCGCTGACCGTATTCGTTCTTTCCAAAGCCGTAGAGTTGTTCGAACCGTTTGGAAAAAACCACGTCGCCGGTTTGCACATTCCAGTCCCACACGCCGTCGCCGCTGGCCTCCAGCGCCAGCTTCCAGCGCTGCTCACCGGCGCGCAGGCGCTGCTCAAGAAGTTTGCCCTCGGTGATGTCCACCAGGATGACCTGCCAGCCTGTGGCGTTGGGCAGCGCGGCCACCTTGAGTTGCACCTGCAGCGTCGGCAGTCCCTCTCTTACCAGTGCCAGTTCCCCGCCGTGCACGTCACCACAGGCGCGGGCCTGCTCCAATAGGGCGTTGAACACGGGGCGTTGGGCATCCAAGACGTACGAGCCGAGCCGGCTGCCCAGCAGCCGGGCGCGCTCACCGCCCAACAGGCTGGCGGCCGCCAGGTTCATTTTGCTGATGCTGCCGGTGCGCTCCAGCAGCAGGCTGCCGACCGGCGAAAAGTCATACAGCTCGCTGCTTTGCGTGAGCGCCGCCTCCAGTTGCGCGCGGGTGGCCTCCAGATGCTCGTTTTGCATCTCCAGCTCAATTTGGTGAATTTGCAGTTCTTCCAGCAAGTGCTCCAGCTCCGCGGCGCTCAAGGGCGTGGCGGCGCGCCTCACGCGCTCTGAAAAACGCTGCTGCGCCAGTCGACGCAGCGCGTCGGGGTTGGCCAGGTTTTTACGATACACCATCAGCGCCCCCCTGCGGTCTGGCATTTTCCAGCGCCACCAGCCTGGTTTGGCTGGCAGCCAACTCGGCTTCGAGCTGCTTGAGTCGGGTGACATCCAAAAACGTAATGACCAGGCCGTCGATCCGGTTCTCCTGCGTATGGTAGGGCATGGTGCGCACCTTGAACCAGCGCGCGTCGGTGGTCGACACATCTTTTTCGCAGAACACCAATGTGCGCAGCACTTCGTGCGCGTCTTGCGCCATCTCGGGATAGTTCAAGGCGCTCACAAGGTCCGTAATCGGTCGGCCAATGTCGCCGGGGATCAGCTTGATGATGCGGGTGGTCTGGGCCGTGAAGCGGCGCACCTTGAGCGATTCATCCAGAAACAGGGTAGCGATTTCAGTGCTGTTGAGCAGATTCTTCATGTCATTGCTGGCGCGCGACAACTCGTTGACCTTGGCCTGCAACTCCAGGTTGACGATCTGCAGCTCCTCGTTCATGGACTGCATTTCCTCCTTGGAGGTGGTCAGTTCCTCGTTGGCGGACTGCAACTCTTCATTGGTGGACTGCAACTCTTCATTGGTCGATTTAAGCTCCTCCTGCGAGGTCTGCATTTCCTCGCGGATTGACTTGGCATCTTCGCGCGACTGGGCCAGTTCCTGCATCAAGGTCTCCAGACGGGCGGCGTCGAGCGCCACCTCGTCAGCCGCGCCGCGCGCCCGGCGCCGCCGTGGCGCCACCACCTCGACGAAAACAATCAGCACCAACCCGTGCAAGGCCAATGGCTCTTGCAAGGGCTGCACGATGACGTCAACATACAGCGGTGCGCCTTCGCTGATTATTTTTACCTTCTTGGCGGTGCCCACGCGCTGGTCGCGCAATGCCCGGTGGAAGGTCTCACTCAAGATCTGCCCAAGCCCCTCGCGCGCCATGGCCAGCACATTGAGGCTGGCCTTGCCAGTGGCCGGCTCCAGGTATTTGCCGGTTCTGCCGCTGACATAGAGCAGGTCGCCCTGATGGGTGACCAGCACCGCGGCCGGCGCGTAGCGCTGCAGCACCAGTCGATCCGCCAGCAACTGCAGGTTGGGGGCGGATAGCAAAGCTGCGCCCGCCAGCGCCGTGGCGCCGTCACCGGCCTGGCCATGCGCATGCACAAACGCCGCCGGAAAACCCACTGGCAGCACCCGCGCGGGTGCATCCAGGCGCCGATAAAACCGCGATCTGCCGGTCAAGGGGGCGAACAGCGCACTGGCCGAACCGACCGATTCGGCACTGCCCAACAGCAGGAAACCGCCGGCATTAAGACTGTAATGAAACAGTTGGATCAGTTTGGCCTGCAACTCCGCTTCCAGGTAAATCAACAAGTTGCGGCAGCTCAACAAATCGAGCTTGGTGAAAGGCGGGTCAACGATCAGGTTTTGCTCGGCAAAAATCACCATCTCGCGAATTTCATTGCCGACCCGGTAGCCGGCGCCCTCTTCGACGAAAAACCGGCTCAGTCGCTGTTCAGACACATCGGCTGCAATGCTGCGCGGATAAACGCCGGCGCGGGCCGTGGCAATGGCTTCCTTGTCCAAATCAGAGGCAAAAATCTGCAACATGACGCGCTCGGGCGGATTGGCAGCTTCGAGCACCTCCTTGAAGCACATGGCCAGCGAATAGGCCTCCTCGCCGCTGGCGCAGCCGGGCACCCAGGCCCGCAACGCGGCACCCTTGGGGTGGCTGGCCAGCAGCGCCGGGATGAGCTCGGTTTTGAGCTGCTCCCACACGCCGGCATCCCGGAAAAAACTGCTCACCCCGATCAGCAGCTCGTTGAACAACAACTCGGCCTCTTTTGGCGTCTCGCGCAAATAGCGCAAGTAGTCGGCAATCCGGCTCAGTTGATGCAGGCCCATGCGCCGCTCAATGCGCCGCGAGATCGTGCTTTTTTTGTAGAGCGAGAAATCATGTCCGGTCTGGACATGCAATTGAGCAATTACTTGATCGAAGGAGTCGACCTTGGTCGGACCGGCGTCGGCTTCGTTCTGCACGACAAACCGGAAGTGAGCGATATAAGCCAGTATCTTGCCGGGCAATTCATCGGCCGGGGCGACCACATCGGCCACACCGGCGTCGATGGCGCTGCGCGGCATGCTGTCGAACTGAGCGCTTGCCGGCGTTTGCACAAAGCACGCACCCGCCGCTTGCCGGATGGCGCGCAGTCCCGCCGCGCCGTCCGAGTCCATGCCCGACAGGATGACACCGATGCTGTTTTGTTGCCGGTCCTCGGCCAGCGACTTGAAAAAGAAATCGATTGGCAGGCGCAGACCGCGGGTTTCGGACGGCTCCAGCAAATACAGCACGCCCTGGCGCACGCCGAGGTCGCGGCCCGGCGGAATCACATAGACATGGTCGGGTTCGACCACCATCAGGTCCTGGGCCTCGACAATCGGCATCAGGGTATGACGTTGCAGCAGTTCAACGAGCATGCCCTCCCGGTGCGGATCGAGGTGCTGAACAATGACAAAGGCCATGCCACTGCCGGGCGGCACATGCGACAAGAACTGCTCGAGCGCCACCAGCCCGCCGGCGGAGGCGCCAATACCGACAATGGGGAAGGGCTCGCCCGAGGGGCGGGCATTATTGCTGTTCAATCAACCTCCGCTTCAGTCCTGTCAAGGACCGCTTGATCGTGCAAACTGTAACTCTTTACAGCAGCAGTGTAAATCTCTGGGCGGGGCAGTTTCCTTACATCATGCGGTTATGGCTCAATCGCACTTTCTCGCATCAACACTTCAGCCTGGGCGATTTCATCTGGCGTCGGACGGTCCACCATGACCGATGAGTGGGTCAGGGTCAGGGTCTTGTGCGTAACACTGCCAAGAAAAACTTTGGACAAACCGCTGCGGCCGTGCGAGCCCATGAAAATCAGGCTGCAATTGTCGCGCTGGGCGGCATCCACGATGGCCTGGGCCGCATTGGAGTTGAACTCGATGCGTGAGCTGAACTCCACCCCCTGTGCGCGGGCGGCCTTGGCCAGCAGGCCAAGATAACGGTTAACGATGGCGCGGCATTGCTTCTCATAGTCGGCCTCGGACGGGCACTCAAACGGAATGCCGCCGACGTAGACCGGGTACTGGTAAACCGGTATCGCATGAAACGCCACCACCCGTGCCTGCAAGCGCCGGGCGAAGTCCACTGCCTTGAGCGCGGCGGCAATGCTCAGAGCCGAGCCGTCGGTGGGAACCAGAATATTGTCAACTCTGGAGCCACTTCTTGGCAACGCCACGAGGGTTCCGGCAGCCATGGCCACTAGCTTTCAAAGCGGCGCAGCGCATCCATCGAGAGAATTTCGACTTCGCGTCGCTCGACTGCGATGATGCCCAGGTGATCAAGTGCCGAGAAGGCGCGGCTGACCGTCTCCAGCGTCACGTTGAGGTGGTTGCCAATATCGCGCCGGGTCATGGGCAGGGTGAAACGGTTGGGCGAGTAGCCCATGAGCGCAAAACGTTCCGACTGAATGCGCAAGAAACGCGCCACGCGCGCCTCCGACT
>JAKFXU010000056.1 GCA_021731215.1 Rhodoferax sp. | reverse complement strand
GAGCGAGAGGGGGAGACATAGAAATCACAACGCCCCATGCAGCGAGACGTGCGCGCGCACTCGGCAGCGCGTCTGCGGCGAGCGCGCAAGAAGATCGCCCCGGCCCTGCGCCCGGCTATGATCCAGCGAGTTAGAAAGTTCATCCATGCGCATCATCATCCTGGGTGCCGGGCGGGTCGGCGAGAGTGTCGCCGAAAGCCTGGCATCGGAGCAAAACGACATCACTGTCATCGATCCCGATCCCGAGCGCCTGCGCGATCTGGAGGAACGGCTGGACCTGCGCGGCGTGCCGGGTAACGGCATCCAGCCTTCGGTGCTGCGCCGCGCCGGGGCCGAGGACGCCGACCTGTTCATCGCCTGCGCTTCGCTGGACGAGACCAATCTGGTGGCCTGCAAGGTCGCGCATGACGTGTTTGGCATCGCGACCACGATTGCGCGCCTGCGTTCGCCCGAGTTCGAGGAGGGTAAGGAACTGCTGGGCAAGGCCGGCTTCGCGGTGGATCACGTGATTTGTCCGGAAGAGTCGGTGATGCACTATATTCACCAACTGATCGACTACCCCGAGGCGCTGCAGGTGCTGGAGTTCTCGCAGGGGCGCGCGCACCTGATCGCAGTGCGGGCCGCTGTCGGCAGCAAGCTGGTGAACCGCACCATTGGCGAGTTTCGCGAGCTGTTTCCCAACGCCCTCATGCGCGTGGTGGCGATCTACCGGCAAGATGCCGAGTTGCCGGTCGAGGCCGGCACGCGCGTGCTGCCCGGTGACGAGGTGTTTGTGCTGGCCGACAAGGACAAGATCCGGCTGGTGCTGGGCGCCATCCACAATTTCGACCAGCCGGTGCGCCGCGTCATGATTGCCGGCGGCGGTCGGGTTGGCCTGCGCCTGGCGCGCAGCCTGGCCGGGCAGTGTCAGGTCAAGATCATCGAATCCAACCGCAAGCGTTGCGATTATCTGGCCGCTGAGCTGCCCAGTGACATGCTGGTGCTTGAAGGCGATGCCGCCGACGAGGAACTGCTGACTCAGGAAGCGGTCGGCGAGATGGACCTGTACATCGCGCTGACCAGCGATGACGAAGACAACATACTGTCGAGCATGCTGGCCAAGCGGCTCGGCGCGCGGCGCGTCATTGCGCTGATCAACCGGCGCGTCTATGCCGAGATGATGCAGGGCAGCACCATCGACATCGCACTGTCGCCGGCGCAAACCGTGATCGGTGAATTGCTGGCCCATGTGCGCCGGGGCGACGTGGCCGCCGTGCACAGCTTGCGCCGCGGCGCCGCCGAGGCGATCGAGGGCATTGCGCGCGGTGACGCCCGCACCTCGCGCCTGGTCGGCTGGCGCATTGAGCAAATCGCGTTGCCACCCGGTGCGCGTTTTGGCGCCATTGTGCGCGGCACGGACCGCAACTGCGAGGTGCTGATGCCGCATCACGACCTGGTGATCGAGGACGGCGACCACGTCATCCTCTTCATCCCGAACAAGCAGTTGTTGCGGGCGGTGGAAAAGCTGTTCCAGGTCAGCGCCACGTTTTTCTGACCCAGCATGACTGGCCTGGCTCCTGTTCTCAATGTATTGGCCCGCATCATGGTGGGCTTCTCGCTGCTGTTTGCCGTACCGATGGGCTGGGCCTGGGGGCTCGACCACAGCGACCTGGGCGAAGTCTGGCTGCAGGGCATGGCGCTGACGCTGGGCTGCGGGGTGCTGCTGCTGCTGTTGACAGCCAGGAGTCGGCGCGAACTGATGCCACGCGACGGTTTTTTGCTGGTCAATCTGGTGTGGCTGGTACTGCCGGCGTTTGCGGCGGTGCCGCTGATGCTCGCCATCGATGGCCTGAGTTGGACCGACGCCTATTTCGAGTCCATGAGCGCCCTCACCGCCACCGGCGCCACCGTGCTGAGCGGGCTCGATGCGCTGCCGGTGTCGGTCAATGTCTGGCGCTGCTTCCTGCAACTCATCGGCGGCCTGGGCATCATGCTGCTGGTGGTGGCGGTGCTGCCGCTGCTGGGTCTGGGCGGGGTGCAGCTCTACAAGGCCGAAACCCCGGGTCCGATGAAAGACGCCCGGCTGACGCCGCGCATCGCCGAAACCGCGCGCGGACTGTGGGGCGTGTATTTCGTGTTTTCTGCGGCCTGCCTGCTGGCCTACCGCTGGGCCGGCATGTCCTGGCCGGACGCCTTCATGCACATGTGCAGCACCATGGGTTTGGGTGGTTTTTCCTCGCATGACGCCAGCTTCGGCTACTGGAATTCGGCCCGGATCGAGGGCGTGGCGATCGTCTTCATGGCACTCGCGGGCATCAGCTTTGCGCGCTATTTCATCGTCTGGCGCGCCCGCTCGCTGCTGTCCCTGCTGCGCGACGCCGAGGTGCGGGCCTACGCCTTTGTGCTGGGCGCCTCCATCGCCGGACTGAGCCTGGTGCTGGCGGCGCACGGGACCCAGCCCGATTTCGCGCAGGCCCTGCGCGCCGCCGCTTTTCACGTGGTCTCGTTGGCCACCACCACCGGCTACGCCGCGGCCGACTACGCCCTGTGGCCCGTCATCGTTCCGGTCTGGCTGATGTTTTTGGGCAGTTTTGTGTCCTGTGCCGGTTCCACCGGCGGGGGTATCAAGATGGTGCGCATGGTCTTGCTCATCAAGCAGGCGCGCCGCGAGCTGGTGCGCGCCATTCATCCGCGCGTGGTCAACCCGGTGATCATGGGGCGCGCCACTATTCCCGCCACCGTGATCGCCGCGGTCATGGCCTATATGCTGATTTACGGTGCCACCACCATTGGCCTGACCATGTTGCTGCTGCTGTCGGGGCTGGACATCCTGAGCGCCTTTTCCGCCGTGGTGGCGACCGTCAACAACATCGGGCCGGGTCTGGGCCTGGTCGGCCCGGCGTCCAACTTTGGCGTGCTGACCGACTTTCAGACCTGGGTCTGCACCGTGGCCATGCTGATGGGGCGACTGGAGTTGCTGGCCGTCATGGTGCTTTTTTTGCCCCAGTTCTGGCGCAAGTAAAACCGCGTTGATTCACAAGGAGACCATCATGCCCATCACCAAGAGTTCGGCCCAACTGGTGCAGGAAGCCAGCGCCCAGATCACCACCTACAGCGTGGCCCAGGTGCGCGCCCGGCTCCATGACGCCAGCGCGCAAATCGTCGACATCCGCGATGTGCGCGAACTCGAGCGCGAGGGCACGGTGCCGGGCGCGCTGCTGGCGCCGCGCGGCATGCTGGAGTTCTGGGTCGACCCGGCTTCGCCCTATTACAAGCCGGTGTTTGGTGACGAGTTCAGGGAGTTCATCCTGTTTTGTGGCGCCGGCTGGCGCAGCGCCCTGGCGACCAAGGCCTTGCAGGACATGGGCATGCGCAATGTGGCCCACATTGAGGGCGGTTTTGCCGACTGGGTCAAGCAGGGCGCGCCAGTTGAGACTTACGAGGCGCACAAGGCGCGTCGCCACCCCAAGGGCTGAGCCGGGCCTGCCTGTTTCCAGGGCATCGCGCGCCAGGCCACGCCAGCCGTGGCTTTGACCGGCTTGTCCCGGTGCTGGTACACAAACTTATCCACAGAAGTTGTGCAGCAACGCCGGCGGCGTGAAGTCACGCAGTTGCGGGGACAAAGCGGGTGAATAATTTATTTATCTTTTTTGTGTGTCGCCGCTTCTGATCGTCCGGGCCCTCGTCTTTCTGGTAAAGCAGTTTCCGCTGATGGGGCCCCGAACACGCCACTTGTCCGCACTGCCTGTTTGGCAGGCACCGTGTTGCAGGCCGCGCCAGTCAAGGCTTTGCCGGCTTATCCCGGCGCTGCTGCACAAACTTGTCCACAGAAGATGTGGAGGGGCGGCGCCGTGCCATCGGCAACTGGCAGTGAAAAAATTATGCTAGGGCCTGGCCCAGGCGCCGGAACTCGGCCGGCGACCTCCCGGTCCAGCCCCGAAAGGCGCGGATGAAGCTCTTTTCATTCCGAAAGCCGGCCGCCTGCGCCACCTGCTTGATCGGGCGCGCGCTGCGCAGCAGCAGTTCGGTGGCGCGCTGGCGCCGCACCTCGTCTTTCAGGGCCTGCAGCGCGGCGCCTTCCTCCTTGAGTTGGCGGTGCAGGGTGCGCGGCGAGACGTTGAGCAGGGCGGCCAGGGCCTCGGCGCTGTGGGTTTGCTGCGGATCGGCCGCCAGCGTCTGGCGCACGCGCCGCACCAGCAGGCGGTCGCGCCGGTACTGCAGCACGGTCAGCGGCAGCGCCCGCTGGAGCATCTGCTGCAGTGCCGCCTCGTCGCGGCGCAGCGGCAGCGCCAGGTAGCGGGCGTCAAAGCGGATGGCGGTGAGGGCCGTGCCGAACGCCGTCGGCCCTTTGAACAGCACGCCATAGGCGTCCTGGTGCGCCGGGGCGGCGAAGGCAAACTGCGCGCCCTGCAGCGGGATGCGCGAGTCAATCAGCCAGCAGGCCACGCCGTGAACGTTGCGCAGCAGCGAGACCAGGCAAAACTCGCGCAATTCGCCCAAATCCCGGTGCTCCGTGATGGACAGCGTGGCGCTATCGCCCGCCAGCGTCAGCTTGAGCGTGATGTCATCGGCAATCAGCCCATGGTGGCGGCACCAGCGCTGCAGCGCCAGGCCCAGACTTGGCGCGCTGATGGAGGCGCGCGCCAGCATGCCGTAGCTGCCCCAGGGCAGGCGCCGGCTGAACCAGCCCAGCGCCTCGTCGTCGAGCTGCTGCATCGCGGCACCCGAAATCAACTCCATCTGCAGGGCGGTGATGCGCGCGGCAGGTGATTTTAGAAACTCTGGCGTGATTTGTGCCAAAGTCAGTGCCTTGTGCGGGTCTACCCCGTAACGTTCATAAGCTGACAGGATAGCGTGAACGAAGGCTATAGGCGTTGCTGCAGCGCCTGCGGCTGGAGAAGCGGCAGGCAGGGCCAGGGCGGGGGGGGTTGTACGCACAGCTCCACTTTGCCTTACCTTGGCGCAATTTGCAACCTAACTGGCCGATATCGATTGGTGCTAGTCTTTATGCTTGTGAATCAGACCGCCTGAAGAAAGAGACCGCCCCATGCCCATTCTTGACACCCAACTCAACGCCCGCTCGGCGGATTTCCAGGCCAACGCCAGCGCCATGCAGGCGCTGGTCAGCGATCTCAACCTGAAAGTGGCGCAGGCGGCACTGGGCGGCGGCGAGGCCGCCCGTGCCAAACACACAGCTCGCGGCAAGCTGCTGCCGCGCGATCGGGTGCAGATGCTGCTCGACCCCGGCACGCCGTTTCTGGAGCTGTCGCCATTGGCGGCGATGGGCCTGTACCCGGACCGCGATGGCAGCGACAGCGCGCCCAGCGCCGGTGTGATTACTGGTATTGGGCGGGTCGAAGGCGTGGACTGCATGATTGTGTGCAACGACGCCACCGTCAAAGGCGGCACCTACTTTCCCGTGACGGTCAAGAAGCATCTGCGCGCGCAGGAGATCGCGCAGCAAAACCGCCTGCCCTGCATTTATCTGGTCGATTCGGGTGGCGCCAACCTGCCCAATCAGGACGAGGTGTTCCCGGACCGCGAGCACTTTGGCCGCATCTTCTTCAACCAGGCCAATATGAGCGCCCAGGGCATCGCCCAAATCGCGGTCGTCATGGGCAGTTGCACCGCCGGCGGCGCCTACGTGCCGGCCATGAGCGACGAGGCCATCATCGTCAAGAACCAGGGGACCATCTTCCTGGGTGGCCCGCCGC
>JAKFXU010000351.1 GCA_021731215.1 Rhodoferax sp. | reverse complement strand
GGTCTTCATGCTGCTGTGTCCTCACGAAATGTTGCAGAATCACCCCATCGGAATTGACGGGGTGAATGTGCAGAATAAATCGTGTCAGCTCAGGGGTGGACTACTCCGCGTAGCGGCTTCGTCCAACATGGCGATTGTCTCCCTAACATAACTCAGAGACATCCGTGCAACCCGCTTGCAATAAGGCTTGCAGTCGATATACCGTATAAATGAACAGCCATAACATTCCCAGAAAAACCAGCTTGCCGGTTTTGAAGTCAACCCGGCTGTTGGATCAGTTGCGCGAGCAGATTCGCTACCTGCACTATAGCCTCAGAACCGAAGAGGCTTACGTCTATTGGGTCAAAAATTTCATTCGTTTTCATAGCCTGAAGCATCCCCGCGATATGGGCCAAGCGGAAATTGAGGCATTTTTGTCCTATCTGGCAACACAGCGCAAGGTGTCCGTTTCAATGCCACATGCCCTTGATTCCAAATACTTTAAGGCGGGTCAGACCTGGAACTGGCACTGGGTGTTTGCGCAGGCTACCGTCTCGACTGACCCGCGCAGCAAAACAGTGCGCAGGCATCACGCCTACGACCAGACTTTTCAACGCGCATTCAAGCAGGCGGTGCAGGCTGCCTTGAACCTGTCCTTCGCAAGAATCAAAACTTGTTACGTGAACCAGGGACGCTGCCATTACGATCAGTGCCGGCTGCCTACCGGCCGGCACCTTGAGGGAGCCAACACTTGGGTCCATTGAAAAAGCCAACGTCACGTCGAGCTACAGTTCTGTTGAACTCTTAACCCTGGGGACGGACCTTTGCCAGCTCTCATTATTTCCTTGCTGGCCTTGCTGCTGGTGCTCTGGTTGCTGGGTCAGCCCTATCTGCTGGAGCGCAAACGCAGACGGCTGCGTGAGCGGCCCTTCCCGGCCGCCTGGCGCGCTGTTTTGCAACAGCGCGTGCCCTGCGTGCGTGCGCTGCCGGCCGACTTGCAACTTGAGCTGGAACGGCAGATCCAGGTGTTTGTGGCCGAAAAAGCTTTCATCGGCTGCAATGGCCTGCAGCTCAGCGACGAGATGCGCGTGACGATTGCAGCGCTGGCCTGCCTGCTGATTCTCAATCGCCCGCGCGACTACTACCCGAGCCTGCGCCAGATTCTGGTGTATCCCGGCAGCTTTGTGGTGCATCAGGCGCACACCGACGACATGGGCGTCGCCCACCACGCGCGCGCGGTGCTGGCCGGGGAATCCTGGTCAGAGGGGCAGGTGGTCTTGTCGTGGCAGGACACGCTCGATGGCGCCGCTGATCCCGGCGACGGCCAAAACGTGGTGATCCATGAATTTGCCCATCAGCTCGACCAGCAGAGCGGTGTCGCCAACGGCGCCCCGACGCTGGCGCGCCGGGCTCACTACAAACGCTGGTCGCAGGTGCTCGGGACTGAATTCCGCTTGCTGCAAAGGCGTGCGGCGCTGGGAGTGGACACCTTGTTCTGTGACTACGGCGCCACCGACCCGGCTGAATTTTTCGCCGTGATCTCGGAGGTCTTCTTTGAGCAGCCGCAACGCATGGCTGACGAGCACCCGGCGCTGTACCGCGAACTGGCCCAGTTTTACGGCCTGGACCCCTTGAGTTGGTCAGCCACCGGGACGGTTAACATTCCCCCCAATGACTGCCCCTGAAAAACCTGCGCCCCAGGCGCCGCGTCCGGACCAACGCCTGGCCAAGCGCGTGGCCGAAATGGTGCCCTGCTCGCGCCGCGAGGCCGAGCAATACATTGCCGGCGGCTGGGTGCGGGTCGACGGGCAGGTGGTGGAAGAACCGCAATTCAGGGTGCTGAACCAGCAGGTGGTGCTGGACAAAAATGCCAGCCTGATGGCCCCCACCTCGGTCACCTTGCTGCTGCACAAGCCGCCCGGCTATGACGCTGCGGATGACGCTGGCGACGCTGCACCGGCGCCCGCGCGCGCGGCGCAGCCGCCACGGCGCTCGGCGCGACAACTGCTAACCGCCGAACATCACGCTGGCACTGACGCCGCGGACATCCCGCTGCTCAAGCGCCACTTTGCCGGACTGACGGCGCCGCTGCCACTGGAGACCGGTGCCGGTGGCCTGCTGGTGTTCACGCAGGACTGGCGCGTGGCGCGCAAACTGATCGAAGACGCGGGCGTGATCGAGCATGAGCTGATCGTGGAGATCGAAGGCGAAATCGCGCCCGACACCCTGCTGCGACTCAACCAGGGGCTCAGTTCCGACGGCCACCCCTTGCCGCGCGTCAAAGTCAGCATCAACAGCACGGCTGAAGGAAAAAGCAAGCTGCGCTTTGCCGTCAAAGGCAGTCACCCCGGCCTGATTGCCTACCTGTGCGAGCGGGTTGGTTTGAAAATATTGAGCATGAAACGCATCCGCATCGGCCGCGTCCTGTTGAGCACCCTGCCGATCGGGCAATGGCGCTACCTGCAGGCGCACGAGCGCTTCTGAGCGCGCTTGTTACACCCACGCGCCGGGTCGGCCGCTCAGGCGCCAAACAGCCGACCGCGCGCCGCGTCGGTAATGGCCACCACGCACGGGTGCGTGATGCGCCGCTCCACCGACACGGCAAAAAACTCTTCCACCAGCTCCGCGCTGCGCCCGATCAGCACCACCCCATACTGCGCCACGGTCTCGGCATCGAGCACGCTGGGCGCCATGAACACCCCGCTGCCCTCACGGCCAAACGCGGTCATCAGCGCGCCGTCGTCGAATTCGCCGACCACCCGCGGGTGAATCTGATGCCGGGTCAACCAGCCTTCGAGCTGCTGGCGCACCGAGGCCGACGCACCCTGGATCAACAGCGGCATATCGTTCAAGCACTGCGGAAAAGGGCCTTGCAGCCGTGACTTGAGCGGCGGAGCGCAAAAAAAACTCATGCTGCTGCTGCCCAGCGGGTGGTTGAACGCCTTGACCGCGATCCGCCGCGACATCGGCTCATCGGAAATCACCAGGTCCAGGCGGTGCAGCGCCAACTGCGCCAGCAAATCGGAAAATTTGCCTTCGCTGCAGATCAAACGAACCGGCTCGGGCACCGACAAGGCCGGCTCCAGCAGGCGGTAGGCCACCGACTTGGCCACCGAGTCGGCCACGCCGACCCGAAAATCGAGCACGCGCTGGTCCCCACGCGCCTGGCGCAGCGTAGTCTCCAGCTCGGCGCCCAGGGTAAAGATTTGATCGGCATAAGCCAGCGCCCGCCGGCCGTCTTCGGTCAGCTCCAACTGGCGCCCGCTTTTGCGAAACAACTGGCGCCCGAACCACGCCTCCAGCAGCTTGATCTGGCCGGACAGAGTTTGCGGCGTGATGTGCAACTGCTCGCCGGCGCGCATCACGCCGCCGGCCTTGGCCGTCACCCAAAAATAGTGCAAATGCTTGAAATTCATACAGCGGCTCCCGATCGATGGCCCCTATTATTCGCGTTTTTCGAAGCAAATTTGTCACAAATACGAATTTACGCGAAGTGATTTGAACTTTAAAGTCGGGACTGCCTCACACCGAGACCTTGACCGGAACAGGAGATATCAAAATGCGCTTAAGTACCAAAAGTCGATTTGCCGTGACCGCGATGATTGACGTCGCGCTGCGCGAGAATGCGGGCCCCGTCCCGCTGTCCGACATTGCGCTGCGCCACCAGATTTCACTGTCCTATCTGGAGCAAGTGTTCAGCAAGCTGCGCCAGCACGGCCTGGTGCAAAGCACGCGCGGCCCGGGTGGCGGCTACGCGCTCGGTCAGCGCTCGGACCGCATCACGGTCGCCGACATCATCGGCGCGGTCGAAGGCGAGGCCGAGCACACCGGCCCGGGCGCGCCACGCCATGGCGAGGCCCCGGCACCGGACCAGAGCCGGGAGATGACGCAGGACCTGTGGGATGCCCTGAACTCGAAAATGGTGGATTTCATGCGCTCCATCACCCTGCGCAGCCTCGCGCTTGAGCAGCAGGCCAAGGGGTTTCGCGGGCAAGAGCCACCCGTGACCAATCGGGGCGTGTTCAAGAAGCCGGCCGCACCGGCGCTGTGGGGCAGCGCGCCCAATTCCGTGTTCGCGCTCGGCCAGACGGTGCCGGCCAAAGGCTAGGCCAGCCGCGAAAAAAGTGTGAAGCCCACCGATAAGCCGGATTCTGTGCATCAAGGTTGCCCTCAATGTGACTGCCATTAATCTGGGCCGCTGGTCGCCCAACGGCTCGGTGCTACCTACCCGCACACTCCGGGGGCCCCGGTCATGGCGCTGCGGCGAACCGCCTCGCTTTGCGTGTGCCTACTTGGTATTGCTGCGCGTAGAGATTGCCCGTTTCACCCGAACTTAATCGGCTCGTCTCTGTTGCTCTGATCCTCACCTTATACCCTGCGCTTGCGCGCCGGGCTTTCAGTGGACAGCCGTTAGCTGCTACGCTGCCCTGTGCAGTCCGGACGTTCCTCCAGTGCCTTGTTTCCAAGATTGCACCAGCGGCAGTCTGGCGAGCTTCACCACTTGATTATCGCGCTTATCGCGCTTATCGCGCGGCCTGGCTGGCCAAGGACTGCGCAAAGCCCGAAATCTGGCGCTGAAGTAGTCCAAAATAGCGCCCACATCACCGACCCAAGGCGCCGCGCATGAAAGCCACCTGTTCCTGCGCGCCGCTGCTGCCCAAGCCTTTGACCTTGACCTCAATTCCATGATCCGCCTGAGCGAACTCAAACTACCGCTGGACCACGCCGCCGACGCCCTGCCCGCGTTGCTTGCCAAGACGCTGGGCGTGGCGCCCGACGCCTTGCGCGGGTTTAGCATTTTCAAACGCAGCTTCGATGCGCGCCAGGCCGAACTGAGCCAAGTCTACATCGTGGACCTGGCGCTCGACCCGGCGCTGGAGACCGCGTTACTGACCCGATTCGCGGGCCACCGGCACATCGTTGCCAGCCCCGACATGGCCTATCAGCCAGTCGCGCGGGCCCCGCAGCAACTGCCGCTGCGCCCGGTGGTGGTGGGGTTTGGCCCCTGCGGCATTTTTGCCGCGCTGATGCTGGCGCAAATGGGCTTCAGGCCGATCGTGCTCGAGCGCGGCAAAAAGGTGCGCGAACGCACCCAGGACACCTGGGGCCTGTGGCGCAAGCAGGTGCTCAACCCCGAGTCCAATGTGCAATTTGGCGAGGGCGGCGCCGGCACCTTCTCGGACGGCAAGCTCTACAGCCAGATCAAGGACCCGCGCTTTCTGGGGCGCAAGGTGATGCACGAGTTCGTCAAGGCCGGCGCGCCGCCGGAGATTCTGGTCGATGCGCACCCGCACATCGGCACCTTCAAGCTGGTCAAGGTGGTGGAACACCTGCGCGAGCAGATCATTGCCCTGGGCGGCGAGATCCGCTTTGAGCAGCGCGTGACCGATGTGCTGATTGAAGCCGGAGCGCAGGGGCGCCAGGTGCGCGGCCTGACGGTGCTGGATCAGGCCAGCGGCCAGTCCCACGAATTGCGTGCCGAGCAGGTGGTGCTGGCGCTCGGCCACAGTTCGCGCGACACCTGCGCCATGCTGTACCAGCGCGGTGTGGCCATGCAAGCCAAGCCGTTTTCCATCGGCTTTCGCATCGAGCACCCGCAAAGCGTGATTGACCGCGCGCGCTGGGGCCGCCACGCCGGCCACCCGCAACTCGGTGCGGCCGACTACAAACTGGTGCACCACGCCAGCAATGGCCGATCGGTCTACAGTTTTTGCA
>JAKFXU010000348.1 GCA_021731215.1 Rhodoferax sp. | reverse complement strand
AAGGTATTGAGTGGCGGCGAGCAGCAGCGGGTGGCGCTGGCGCGCGCCTTCGTGGTCAAACCGGCGTTGCTGCTGGCCGATGAGCCCACGGGCAGCCTAGACTTTGCCACCGGCGAAAAAGTGATGGAACTGATGTTTGACCTCAACCGGGAGCTAGGGACCACGCTGGTGCTGGTGACGCACGACCAGGCGATTGCGGCGCGCTGTGTGCGCTGCATCACGATTGAGGCCGGGCAAGTCCTGATTTCCACAGCCACAGGAACCGCAGGCCAGTTGCTGGCCACCCAGGGCAGCTTGCGAGCACCTGCCAGCGCGGCAGCGGTTTAGCGCAACGACCGATTTGCTGTGGCTTTTATTGCCCCAATGATGGCGTCCGGACGGCATTTTTTGTGCACGTCTTGCGTTGCCCCAAGTAGACCAGTGCGATAATGCGGCTGCAAATCAAAAGGCAAACGGGTCATGGTCCGGCGCAAGAATCAGTGCGCTTATGGCTTTGGCCCTAAGTCCCGACGCAGCTTCACAAGAGTTTGCGAAAGGGGCACCCTAGGTTTTTCGTCAGAGAAATTCACAAAGGTTCATCATGGAAATATCAAAAGCCGAAATCGCTTCGGCGGCGGCAACGTCCGCGGCAAAAAGCCAGTCATCATCAAGTGCCAAGAGGACGCTCGTCGCGAGCGCCGATGAGCAGGAGCTGCGAGGCGCCGAGATCCTGATCAAAGCCTTGCAAGCCGAAGGCGTCAAGTACGTCTGGGGCTACCCCGGCGGCGCCGTGCTGCATATTTACGACGCTTTTTACAAGCAGGACACCATCCAGCATATTTTGGTGCGGCACGAGCAGGCGGCAGTGCATGCCGCTGACGGCTATGCGCGCGCCACCGGCGACGTCGGCGTGGCGCTGGTCACCTCCGGTCCGGGCGTCACCAATGCGGTCACCGGCATTGCAACGGCCTACATGGACAGCATTCCCATGGTGATCGTCACCGGGCAGGTGCCCACGCACGCGATTGGGCTTGATGCGTTCCAGGAATGTGACACCGTGGGCATCACCCGCCCGATCGTGAAGCACAATTTCTTGGTCAAGGATGCCCGCGACCTGGCCGAAACCCTGAAAAAAGCGTTTCACATCGCCCGCAGTGGACGCCCTGGCCCGGTGGTGGTCGATATTCCGAAAGATGTCTCTTTCAAGAAAGTGCGCTATACCGGCTACCCCGCAACCGTGGCGATGCGTTCTTACAATCCGGTTCGCAAAGGCCATGGCGGGCAGATCCGCAAGGCGCTGCAACTGTTGCTGGCGGCCAAGCGACCCTACATCTACACTGGCGGCGGCGTGCTGCTGAGCAACGCCTCTGCGGAGTTGCGCACGCTGGTCGACATGCTGGGTTATCCCTGCACTAACACCTTGATGGGGCTGGGCGCCTATCCGGCCAGTGATCGCAAGTTCCTGGGCATGCTGGGTATGCACGGCACGGTCGAGGCCAACAACGCGATGCAGCATTGCGATGTACTGCTGGCCGTCGGTGCGCGCTTTGATGACCGGGTGATTGGCAACCCCAAGCACTTTGCCCAGAATGAACGCAAGATCATTCATATAGACATCGATCCATCAAGCATCTCCAAACGCGTGAAAGTGGATATCCCGATTGTGGGCGACGTCAAGGATGTGCTGTCCGAGATGATCGCGATGATCAAGGAAGGCACGGCCCAGCCGGACGCCGACGCACTCGGGGCCTGGTGGGACACGATTGAGGGCTGGCGCAAGCGTGATTGCCTCAAGTACGACCACGGCAAGAACGATGTGATCAAGCCGCAGTACGTGGTTGAAACGCTTTGGAACATGACCAAGGATGCAGACACCTACATCACCTCCGACGTCGGCCAGCACCAGATGTGGGCGGCCCAGTACTACCGCTTTGACCAACCGCGGCGCTGGATCAATTCCGGCGGGCTGGGGACCATGGGCGTTGGCATTCCGTATGCCATGGGCATCAAACTGGCCAAGCCTGACAGTGAGGTGTTTTGCATCACGGGGGAGGGTTCGGTGCAGATGTGCATCCAGGAACTCTCAACCTGTCTGCAGTACAACACGCCGATCAAGATCGTCTCGCTCA
Source organism: Rhodoferax sp. (assembly GCA_021731215.1). GTDB lineage: Bacteria > Pseudomonadota > Gammaproteobacteria > Burkholderiales > Burkholderiaceae_C > Rhodoferax. Next base: position 3,595 of record JAKFXU010000348.1, on the reverse strand, counting down.
ATAACCGCTACCTCGGCATGGTGCGCCAGTGGCAGGAAGTTGAATACGAGGGGCGCTACAGTCACAGCTACATGGATGCGCTGCCCAATTTCGTGAAACTGGCGGAGGCCTACGGTCACGTCGGCATGTTGATCGAGCGGGCGCAGGATGTGGAGCCGGCCTTGCGTGAAGCACGTAAATTGAAGGACCGCACGGTGTTCATGGATTTCCGAACCGACCCGACTGAAAACGTGTTCCCCATGGTTCAAGCCGGTAAGGGCATTACCGAAATGCTGCTGGGTTCTGAAGATCTTTAATTAACTTTTTGACGAATCTATTGTTTGCCAAGCCCGGCGGTTACCGCCGCAGGGGGAGGGCAGCGAAAGCGAAGCTTCAGCGCAGACTCACATTTGCGAAGCATGTGAGTTGTAGCTAAAAGAGGAATCTCATTTCATGAAACATATCATTGCAGTATTGCTGGAAAATGAGCCGGGTGCACTGTCGCGCGTGGTGGGTCTTTTTTCGGCCCGTGGCTATAACATCGAATCCCTCACCGTCGCACCGACCGAGGATCCGAGCTTGTCGCGCATGACAATTCAGACCACCGGTTCGGACGACGTGATTGAGCAGATCACCAAACACCTGAACCGCCTGATCGAAGTGGTGAAGGTGGTGGACCTGACCGAAGGGTCTTACATCGAGCGTGAACTGATGATGGTGAAGGTGCGCGCCGTGGGCAAGGAGCGTGAAGAGATGAAGCGCATGGCAGACATTTTCCGCGGTCGCATCATCGATGTGACCGAGAAAAGCTACACCATCGAGCTGACCGGCGATCAGTTGAAGAACGACGCCTTTCTGGAAGCCATCGAGCGCGGTGCCATTCTGGAAACCGTGCGCACCGGCTCCAGCGGCATCGGTCGCGGTGAGCGTATTTTGAGAGTTTGATTTAATTTACAACGGAGAGAGAAATGAAAGTTTTTTACGACAAAGACTGTGATCTGAGTCTCATCAAGGGCAAGACGGTTGCGATCATTGGCTACGGCAGCCAGGGCCATGCTCACGCCCAGAATCTGAACGACAGCGGCGTCAAGGTCGTGGTCGGACTGCGCAAGGGTGGCGCTTCCTGGCCCAAGGTTGAAAAAGCCGGCCTCAAGGTGGCTGAAGTTGCTGACGCGGTCAAGGCCGCAGACGTGGTCATGATTTTGTTGCCCGATGAACAAATTGCAGCGGTTTATAGCAGCGACATCGAGCCCAACATCAAACAAGGTGCGTCGCTGGTGTTCGCGCACGGCTTCAACGTTCACTACGGTTTGGTCAGTCCGCGTGCCGATCTGGATGTCTGGATGGTCGCGCCCAAGGCGCCGGGGCACACGGTGCGCGGCACCTATGCGCAGGGCGGCGGCGTGCCCCACTTGATCGCCATTCATCAAGACAAGTCCGGCCGTACCCGCGACCTGGCGCTGAGCTACGCCATGGCCAATGGCGGCGGCAAAGCCGGCATCATTGAAACCAATTTCCGCGAGGAAACCGAGACCGATCTGTTTGGTGAACAGGCTGTTTTGTGCGGCGGCACGGTCGAGCTGATCAAGGCCGGCTTCGAGACCCTGGTCGAAGCCGGTTACGCCCCTGAGATGGCCTATTTCGAATGCCTGCACGAACTCAAGCTGATCGTGGACATGATTTATGAAGGCGGCATCGCCAACATGAACTACTCCATATCCAACAATGCCGAATATGGCGAGTACGTGACGGGCCCCCGGATCGTCACCAGCGCCACCAAAGAGGCGATGCGCCAGTGCCTGAAAGATATTCAGACCGGTGAATATGCGAAGAGCTTCATCCTGGAAAACAAGGCCGGCGCCCCCACCTTGTTGAGCCGTCGGCGCTTGACGTCGGAGCATCAGATTGAGCAAGTCGGCGAAAAACTTCGCGCGATGATGCCCTGGATCAAAAAAAACAAGCTGGTTGACCAGACCCGCAACTGAGTCACTTGACTCTCGTAACAAAGGCCACTTCGGTGGCCTTTGTTACTATTCAGGACTGGAGGCCAATTCTATGCATGACGGGAACGAATCAGACTTTGCCGAGGGCGACGCCGTAGTGGTGAAAAAGCGCCGCAAGGGCATCTATATTTTGCCCAACCTGTTTACGCTGGCTGGACTTTTTGGTGGCTTTTATGCCATTGTCATGGCGATCAATGGCCGCTTCGATCTGGCTGCGGTGGGCATTTTTGGGGCCATGGTGCTCGACAGCCTCGATGGTCGCGTAGCCCGCATGACGAACACGCAAAGTGCTTTTGGTGAGCAGATGGATTCACTCGCGGACATGGTGTCTTTTGGTGCCGCGCCCGCGCTTATTGCCTATGTGTGGGCGCTCAAAGGTCTGGGGCGTTGGGGCTGGATTGCTGCTTTCGTCTACTGTGCGTGTGCCGCCTTGCGCCTGGCCCGCTTCAATGTCAACACCGGGGTGGTCGACAAGCGCTATTTCCAAGGACTTCCGTCGCCGGCTGCAGCCGCTTTGATCGCCGGGTTTATCTGGTTGATGACAGAGTCCGGCATCAGAGGTAGCGGTCAATTGTGGGGCATTGGGATTCCCTGGATCATGTTTGCATTGGCCTTGTATGCCGGGTTGACCATGGTCACGAACGTCCCGTTTTACAGTTTCAAAGATGTACACATGAAAAAAAGCGTGCCCTTTGCCGTTATTGTGCTGATCGCGCTGTTGATTGCCGTCATCAATATTGATCCACCGGTTGTCATGTTTGGGTTGTTTGTTGTATATGGCCTCAGTGGCTACTTCGTTTACCTGGTGCGCAAGGCCAAAGGGAAGCAGACCAGTGTCATCAGCACCTCAACCGAAGAGCCTGATGAAAGAGGACTGCATAAGTGAATGAGCGGGGCGGGAGGCCAAGCCGTAGCCTCCCCAAAACTTGTGGTACATTGAGCCAATGAAACAAATTTCGCTAGCGCTGCTGCTATCGCCGAACGGGCGGAGACGGTAGCGCACGCGCCACCCAAACCAAAAGCCCGTATGCAGCCGCAACGGGCTTTTTGTTTTTTTACACCGATTTTCGATTGCAGATTTTCAGGAACACAGGAGAAACCAGATGGCTGACAAATTGATTATTTTCGATACCACTTTGCGCGATGGCGAGCAGTCGCCCGGTGCGTCCATGAACAAGGACGAAAAGCTGCGCATTGCCCGTCAGTTGGAGCGTTTGAAGGTTGACGTCATTGAGGCTGGTTTTGCGGCGAGTTCAAACGGCGACTTCGAGGCCGTGCAGTGCATTGCCAATGCCATCAAGGATTCAACCATCTGTTCCCTGTCGCGTGCCAATGACCGGGATATTTCCCGCGCCGCCGAAGCCCTCAAGGGCGCCAATAGCGCTCGCATCCACACCTTCATTGCAACCTCGGCGCTGCATATGGAGAAAAAACTGCGCATGACACCGGACCAGGTGTTCGAGCAGGCCAAGCTGGCCGTGCGCTTTGCCCGCAATCTGGTGGCCGATGTGGAGTTCAGTCCGGAGGATGGTTATCGCAGCGATGTCGATTTTCTGTGCCGCGTCCTGGAGGCCGTGATCAGCGAGGGGCGACCACCATCAACGTGCCCGATA
>JAKFXU010000349.1 GCA_021731215.1 Rhodoferax sp. | reverse complement strand
CGCCCTGGAATCGATGCGGGACTGGATGCCGAGCGTCAGGCCGTAGCCCAGCGCATTGATGCTCTCGATCACCGCCAGCGGGTCGCCGCTCCAGCGCACGATGTGCAGCACCGGGCCGAAGATTTCCTGCTGCAGCTCGGCGATGGACTTGATCTCAAAAGCCTGCGGCGGCATCAGGTTGGCTATTGTCGCTGTCGCCGTCGGCGCGCGCGGGACGCTGCCCAGCAGCGGTTTTGCCTCCCGGTTGAGGCGCTGCAGCTGCTGCCCGATGCCCTCAAAGGCCTCGCGGTCTATCACCGGGCCGAGGTCGGTGGCCAGGTCAGCCGGGTCGCCGGCCCGCAGTTCCCGCGCCGCACCCTGGATCATCTCGATCACCGGGTCGGCTATTGCGCAGTGCAGACACAGCAGGCGCAGCGCCGAGCAGCGCTGGCCGGCGCTTCGGAAGGCCGACTGCATCACGGCGTCGCTGACCTGCTCGGGCAGGGCGGTGCTGTCGACCAGCATGGCGTTGATGCCGCCGGTCTCGGCAATCAGCGGCACGATCGGGCCGTCCTTGGCGGCCAGCGCGCGGTTGATCAGTTGGGCGACCTGGGTCGAGCCGGTGAACACCACGCCGGCCACACCGGGCGCGGCCACCAGCGCGGCGCCGACTGTTGCGCCCGGGCCGTGCAGCAGTTGCAGCGCGCCCTCGGGCACGCCGGCCGCATGCAGGAGCTTGACCGCTTCCAGGGCGACACCGGGGGTTTGCTCGGCCGGTTTGGCCAGCACCGTGTTGCCGGTGGCCAGCGCCGCCGCGACCTGGCCCATGAAGATGGCGAGCGGGAAGTTCCAGGGGCTGATGCAGACCCAGGGGCCGCGCGCGATCAGGCGCAGCTCGTTGGATTCGCCCGTGACGCCTGGCGTCACACCAAGGTTGTGGCCTAGCGTCACACCCGCGGACTGGCCCGGCATCGCCATCGGCGCCATGATGCGCTCGGCTTCAAGCGCGTAGTAGCGCAGGAAGTCGACCGCCTCGCGCACCTCGCTCACCGCATCGCCCCAGGTCTTGAAGGCTTCCTTGACCAGCAGGGCGCAGAACCTGGGCCGCTGGCTTTCCAGCGCATCGGCGGCGCGGCGCAGGATGGCGCCGCGCTGGCCGACCTCGGTCTGGCTCCATGGCTTGAAGGCGTCGGCGCTGAGCTGCAGCGCGCGCGCGCTCAGCGCGCAATCAAACCGCGGCACCAGCGGCACTTGCACCGTCCGGTAGGCCGCCAGCAGCGGCTCGCGCATGGTCTGCACCGTCAGATCGAGTCCAGCGCTGTTTTTGCGCGCGCTGCCGAACAATTCCGGCGGCAGCGGCAAGGATGACTCAGGCTCCAGGCGCAGCGGCGAGACCAGCAGCTCTTGCAGACTGACCGACTCATCGGCCATCTGGTGCACAAAGGAGGAGTTGGCGCCGTTTTCCAGCAGCCGGCGCACCAGGTAGGCCAGCAGGTCCTTGTGCGCGCCGACCGGGGCGTAGACGCGGCAGGCGATCAGCGGGTTCTTCAGCACCTCGCGGTAAATACCCTCGCCCATGCCGTGCAGGCGCTGCAACTCAAAGGCCGCCCCGGTGCGGGCGGCGATTTGCAGGATGGCGGCGATGGTGGCGGCGTTGTGGGTGGCGAATTGCGGGTAGACCGCATCGGGCGCTTCCAGCAGCGCCTTGGCACAGGCCAGGTAGGCAATGTCGGTGTGGTGCTTGTGGGTGAACACCGGGTAGGCCGGCAGCCCCAGTTCCTGGGCGCGCTTGATTTCGGCGTCCCAGTAGGCGCCCTTGACCAGGCGGCACATCAGGCGGATCTTGTATTGGCGGGCGATGAGCGTGACGTGTTCGATCAGCGCCAGCGAGCGCGTCTGGTAACACTGCATGGCCACGCCAAAGCCGCGCCAGTGCGGGCATTGCTGCGCCACCTGTGCCGCCAGCGCTTCAAACACCTCCAGCGACAGCTCGAGACGATCCACCTCTTCGGCGTCGATGGTGAGGTTGATGTTGGCGCGCGCGGCCTGCTGGCACAGGCGCCAGACCCGCGGCACCAGCTCGGCCATGACGCGCTGGGTCTGCGCGTCCTCATAGCGCGGGTGCAAGGCACTGAGCTTGATCGAGATGCCGTCATTTTGCTCGCAGGCAGCGCTGGCACTGGCGCCGCTGGCGATGGCTTCAATCGCGTTCCGGTAACTGGCGAGGTACTGCAAGGCATCGGCATCGGTGCGCGCACCCTCGCCCAGCATGTCATAGCTGTAGCGCAGGTTTTGGCTCTTGCGCTGGGCCGCAGCGGCCTGCGCCATCGCTTCGGCAATGGTCTGGCCCAAGACAAACTGGCGCCCCAGCAACTGCACCGCGCGCAGCGTGGCGGCGACCACCGAGCGTGCGCCGAGTTTGGCCAGCAGGCCGCCGGGCGCCTCGCTGTCGGGCAAGAACTTCTTGCTCATGGCAATCGCGGTGCTGCTTAGCCGCGCCAGCACCTGGTCGCCCGCATGGTCAAAGTCGGCGCGGCCGAGCTGGTCGGCGGTCAGCGCAATGGCGGTCTCGGCATCGGGCACGCGCAACAGCGCCTCGGCCAGCCGCATCAGGGCCAGGCCCTCGGCGCTGGAAATCGGGTACTCCCGCAGCAGGCTCTCCATGGCCCAGAACGGCGGCGGGTTGGCGCGCACGGCCAGCACCCAGGGCGTGGCTGCCCTGGCCACGGCGCTCCAATCCAGCGCCTGCGCCAAAGCGCCAAGCTGGTGGGCAACGATCCGGGCCTCGGGGCGATAGGGAACAGGCAAGCGCATGAGAAATTCCATTTGAATAGTTGAAGTGGCGATTGTTAACAATTCACCGGTGAATTTTTCACCTAAATGAACGCCTTGCGTAGTGCAATTGACTAGGCCCACCGTCGGCGCCGCCGCGCCCGGCTACTGGCGCGCCACGGCCTTGCGCATCAAGGTGCTCTTGCCAAACAGGCTCTCGATCAAGTCCACCGCCAGTTCGGCGGTCTGGTTGCGCACATCGAGCGCCGGGTTGAGTTCCACCAGGTCGAGCGAAGCCAGGCGGCCGGTGTCGGCAATCATTTCCATGCACAACTGGGCTTCGCGGTAGGTCGGGCCGCCGCGCACCGTGGTGCCGACGCCGGGCGCAATCGCCGGGTCCAGAAAATCGACGTCCAGGCTGACGTGCAAATGGGTGTTGGCATCGACCAGCGCCAGCGCCAGTTCCATGGTGTGGCGCATGCCCATCTCGTCGATGTAGCGCATGTCGAACACTTCAATGCCGATCTCGTGCACCAGGCGCTGCTCGCCCGCGTCGACGCTGCGAATGCCAATCTGGCGAATCTGTTTGGGGTTGAGCACCGGCACCTGGCCGCCAATTTCCACCAGCGCCTGCGGGCCGTGGCCACACAGGCAGGCGACCGGCATACCGTGGATGTTGCCGCTGGGCGTGAGCGTGGCGGTGTTGAAATCGGCGTGCGCGTCAAACCACAGCACGCGCAGTTTCTTGCCCTGCTCGCGGCAATGGCGCGCCACCGCGCTGATCGAGCCGATCGCCAGACAATGGTCGCCGCCGAGCATGATGGGCAGGCGTCCGTTCTGGAGTTCGGCGTACATGGCGTCATGCAGCAACTGGTTCCACTGCACCACTTCGGGCAGGTGGCGAAAACCGTCGACGGCAGCGCTCCAGGGATTGTCGGGGCCGGCGAGATTGCCGCAGTCTTTCACGTCCAGGCCAAACTGGCAAATAGCCTGCGCAATGCCGGCCACGCGCAGCGCCGCCGGCCCCATGCGCGCGCCCAGGGTGCCGGCGCCGATGTCGGTCGGAACCCCGATCAGGCTGACCCCGCCGGCGCTCGGGTTGGACGCCAACCCTGCGTTCATAGGACCAGCGCCAGTTCTTGCCGCGCGGCTTCGGGTGCAGCACTGCGCGGCGCAGCGCCGCGCGGCGCAGCGCCGCTCGCCGCAGCCTGCGGCGGCGCTGCCTGCGACAGCGGCCGGATCAGGCCAAACAGGTCTTTCGGGTTGGCCAGCGCGGGAATCAGCGACAGCGCTTGCCCCAGCCCCAGCTCGCGGGCGCAATCACGCAGGTAGCGCAGCGCCGAGTAGTCTTCCAGCGCAAAGCCGACCGAGTCAAACAGCGTGATCTGATCGGCCCGGCTGCGCCCGGGTGCTTGTTGCTTGAGTACCTGCCACAGCTCGGTCACGGCGAAATCAGCGGGCATCTGCTGCAAATCGCCCTCGATGCGGGTTTGCGGCTCGTACTCCACAAAGACGCTGGAGGCGCGCAGCACGTCGGGGTGCAGCTCGGTCTTGCCGGGGCAGTCGCCGCCGACGCCGTTGATGTGCATGCCGGGTTCGATCAGCTCGGGCGTGAGGATGGTGGCGTTGCTCTTGTCGGCAGTGACGGTGGTCACGATGTCGGCGCCGCGCACCGCCTCGCCAATGCTGGCGCACAGCGTCAGGCGCAGCGGGGTGTGGCGCAGGTTGGCGATCAGTTTGCGGCTGGCCTGCGGGTCGGTGTCGAACAGGCGGATTTCCTGGATGCCCAGCAGGTGGTGAAAGGCCAGCGCCTGGAACTCGCTTTGCGCGCCGTTGCCGATCAGCGCCATGCTTTTGCTATTCGGACGGGCCAGCGCGCGCGCCGCCACCGCCGACATGGCGGCGGTGCGCAGGGCGGTGGTCAGGGTCAGTTCGCTGAGCAGCTCGGGCCGGCCGCTGGCGACATCGGCCAGCACGCCAAAGGCCATCACGGTGGGCAGGCCGGCCCCGGTGTTCTTGGGGTGGCCGTTGACGTATTTGAAGGCGTAGCTGCTGGCGTCGGCAATCGGCATCAGTTCAATCACGCCCTCTTTCGAGTGGCTGGCGACGCGCGCGCATTTGTCAAAGTCCTGCCAGCGCCGGTAGTCGGCCTCGATGTAGTCGGCCATGCGGCTCAGGGTGGATGCAAGGCCCACCCGGGCGACGATGGCGGCCACGTCTTCAACGCTGAGAAACTGGGTTGGGGCGGGGGCGGGTCGGTTCATGATGCTGTTCTCTGTAAAGTTCAGAGTAGTGTCCCAACAGGGCATGGCAATGTAAATCGGCAACATTGCTTGCTTTTTAACAAATTTCTGTCATTTGGTCAGTATAAAGCGCCAAAATAGCAGCATGGATGCTACCGATCAACAACTGCTGTCGCTCTTGCGCAAAGACGCTCGCACCAGCGTGGCGACGCTGGCGCACAAGCTGGGCGTGTCACGCGGCACCGTCACCAACCGGGTCACCAAGCTCGAAGATGCCGGCATCATCGTCGGCTACACCGTGCGCTTGCGCCCGGACGCGCAACCGACCGAAATTGGGGCCTGGATGAGCGTGGCGGTGGAGGGCAACGAGACCCGCGCCGTGATTGCCAGCCTGCTGGGCGAACCCGGCGTCGCCTCTCTGCACGACACCAACGGGCGCTGGGATCTGCTGGCCGAGCTGCGCGCGGCCAATCTGGCGGAGTTGTCAAAAGTGCTGGAGCGCATCCGGCTGGTGCGCGGCATCAGCAGCACCGAGACCAGCATTCACCTGGAAACCTATCGCCTGTCATGAGTGAAACACTGCCCGAGCTCGACCGCATCGACCTCAAGATCCTGGCCTGCCTGCAGCAGGATGGCCGCATCTCCAACCTCAAGCTGGCCGAGAGCGTCAGCCTGTCGCCCACCGCCGTGCTGTCACGGGTGCAGCGGCTGACC
>JAKFXU010000206.1 GCA_021731215.1 Rhodoferax sp. | reverse complement strand
GTGCTGGTGACCGAGACCGGTTACGAGGTGTTGACCCTGTCCGCCGGCAGTCCGCCGATACCGGCCTTTGTGCCGGTGGCAGCACCAGCATCTGCGCTGGCATTCGCAGCCCCCGCCCCGGCCACCGTCTGAGGTGCCGCTGAGACTGTCTTGTTGGCAGAGCAGGCCATGACCGATCTTCCAGCGCTGCGCAAGCACTACCGGGCCCAGAAATCGGCCTTGCTCGGGCCACTTGTTTCGGGTGGCACGTCTTCCACGCGCGGGGTGCGCGCCACGCTGGGCAAGCTGTCCGCGCTGGCGGACGCGACGCTGCAAACGCTGTGGCAGCAAGCCGGTTTTGCCAGCCCGTTTGCCTTGGTCGCAGTCGGCGGTTTCGGGCGTGCCGAGTTGTTTCCCTACTCCGATGTCGATGTGCTGGTGCTGCTGCCCGACGCGCAGTCGCCGCAGCAGGATGCGCAGCTCAAGGCCCGCATCGAAGGCTTCATTGGCAGTTGCTGGGACGCCGGGCTGGAGATCGGCTCCAGCGTTCGCACCGTTTCCGAGTGTCTGCATGAAGCCGCGCGCGACGTTACCGTGCAGACCTCGCTGCTCGAAGCCCGGCTGATCACCGGCAGCGCCGAGTTGTTCGCGGCCTTTGAAAAACTGTTTTTTTCCGCGCTCGACCCGAAAGCTTTTTTTGTCGCCAAAACGCTGGAGCTGCACCAGCGCCACAACAAGTTCGAGGACACGCCCTATTCGCTCGAGCCCAATTGCAAGGAGTCCCCCGGCGGGCTGCGCGATCTGCAGGTGATCCTGTGGGTGGCCAAGGCCGCCGGCTTTGGCGACAACTGGGACGCGCTGGCCCGCAATGGTCTGGCCACCGCCTTTGAAGTCAAGCAGATCAAACACAACGAGGCCTTGCTGCGGCTGATCCGTGCGCGCTTGCACTTGATCGCGCAGCGCCGCGAGGACCGGCTGGTGTTCGACCTGCAAAACGCGGTGGCCCAATCATTTGGCTTCGAGGCGCCCTCCCCCAGTACCGATAAACGGGCGTTCGTGCGACCGAGCGAAGCCCTGATGCGCCGCTATTACTGGGCGGCCAAGGCGGTGACCCAGCTCAACCAGATACTGCTGCTCAACATTGAGGAGCGGCTCAACCCGTCGACGCACGCGCTGCGGCCGATCAATGCGCGCTTCTATGACAAGGCCGGCATGGTGGAGGTCGCCAGCGACGATCTGTACCAGCGCGAGCCGCACGCCATTCTGGAAACCTTCCTGATCTACCAGACCACGGTGGGCGTCAAAGGCTTGTCGGCACGCACGCTGCGCGCCCTCTACAACGCGCGCGACCTGATGGGGGCCAAGTTCCGCCATGATCCGGTCAACCGCGCCACCTTCAGGCAGATTTTGATGCAGCACGACGGCATCACCCACGCCATGCGCCTGATGAACCAGACCTCGGTGCTGGGGCGTTATCTGTGGGTGTTTCGGCGCATCGTTGGACAGATGCAGCACGACCTGTTTCATGTGTACACGGTGGACCAGCACATCCTGATGGTGCTGCGCAATATGCGGCGCTTCTTTATCGTCGAGCACGCCCACGAGTATCCGTTTTGCTCGCAACTGGCCTCGGGTTGGGACAAGCCCTGGATCCTGTACGTGGCGGCGCTGTTTCACGACATCGCCAAAGGCCGTGGCGGCGATCACTCGGAATTCGGTGCCACCGAGGTGCGGCGCTTTTGCAAGCAGCACAAGATCGAGCGTGAAGAAGCCAGCCTGATCGAGTTCATCGTGCATGAGCACTTGACGATGAGCCGCGTCGCGCAAAAGTCAGACCTGAGTGACCCCGACGTCATCACTGCCTTTGCCAAGCGCGTGGGCAACGAGCGCAAGCTCACCGCCCTGTACTTGCTGACGGTGGCCGACATTCGCGGCACCAGCCCCAAGGTCTGGAACGCCTGGAAGGGCAAGCTGCTGGAAGACCTGTATCGCCTGACCCTGCGCTCACTCGGTGGCCGCGCCCCCGACCCGCACGCCGAGGTGCAAGCGCGCAAACGCGAGGCGCTGGTGCTGCTGGCGCTGCATGCCCTGCCATTCGAGGCCCATAAAACCTTGTGGGAGACGCTCGACGTGGGCTACTTCATGCGCCACGACGCCGCCGACATTGCCTGGCACACGCGGCAACTGTCGCGCTTTGTGGGTGCCGGCAAATCGATCGTGCGCGCGCGTCCGTCGCCGCTGGGCGAGGGGCTGCAGGTGCTGGTCTACACGCCCGACCAGGCCGACCTGTTCGCCCGCATCTGCGGCTACTTTGACCAGGGCGGCTTCAGCATCCTGGACGCGCGCATCCATACCGCCAACAACGGCTATGCGCTGGACACGTTCCAAGTGGTCGCATCAAGCTTGCCCGAACACTACCGCGAACTCACCAGCATGGTGGAAAACGAGTTGGGTCGCGCGATTGCACAGAGCGGGCCACTGCCGCCGCCGAGCCGAGCCCGGGTGTCACGCCGGGTCAAGAGTTTCCCCATCACACCCAGGGTTACGCTGCGTCCGGATGAGAAGGGCCAGCGTTGGCTGCTCAATATCTCGGCCAGTGACCGGGTCGGGCTGCTGTATTGCGTGGCCCGCGTGCTGGCACGCCACCACATCAATCTGCAGTTGGCCAAAATCGCGACGCTAGGGGAACGGGTGGATGACACCTTTTTGATCCAGGGCGCGGAGTTGCAACACAACCGGGCCCAGATTGCGATCGAGACCGAATTGCTGGAGGCGCTGGCTTAACTGCGAAACGTCCGCCTACAGCAGTGGACTACAGTGGCTCACCAAACCAATGTCACCCGCAGCACCCGCCTGGCGTGCTGCTTTGCTGGATTGGCGGGCAAGGGTTCGTGCCATACGAGCAGTACACGCAGCAGTCACCCGGCAGAGGTTTGAGCACGGCGTGGCATTGCGTGCATTCGTAAAACCATTGGCAGGCGTCGGTGGGCATCGTTTCGGTCTTGGAATAACCGCAGTCCGGGCAGGTCAGCGTGGATTCCAGCGTGAAGGCGTTCAATTGGCAACCCCCACGACAGTGGATGGATAGCCCGCGTTCTTGGTGGATTCTGTCAACGCCCCGACATTGGTTTTGGCATCGTCAAACGTGACCACGGCTTGCCGTTTCTCAAAGTTCACGCTGGCTTGGCTGACACCTGGCACCTGCGTCAGGGCTTTTTTCACCGTGATTGGGCACACTGGGCAGTCCATTGAGGGCACGGCCAAGGTGACTGTCTTGATCGCAGCGCTGGCGGGAAGGGCCGACACGCCGAGCGTGATGGCGATACCGATGGCGGAAAACAGGTTTTTGGTTTGCGCCGAAATTGGCATTTTGGCTTGCGCCGAAATTGGCATTTTCATGGTCAAGTTCTTTCAATAAAACCGGGGAGCAATAAGCGGGAATATCAGCGCCAGCAGCACCAGCACACCAACCACAACGAACAGCAGTTGGTACGCGCGCCTGACTCGTGGCAGGGCACACACTTCACCTGGCGCGCACTGGTTGGCAGGTCGCCAAATGCGCTTGCCAGCAAAGAACAAGGCCACCAGCGCCGCGCCAATAAAAATCGGTTGATAGGGCTCCAGAACGGTTAATTTGCTGATCCACGCACCAGAAAACCCCAGCGTGATCAAGATCAGTGGCCCCAGGCAGCAAGTGGACGCCAACAGGGCAGCCATGCCCCCTGCCAGCAGCGCACCAAGGCCGGTTTTGTCGCCGCTATTTTCTGGACCTAATACATTCATGGGGTAAGCTTATCCCCGTACTCAAGTACGGAGTCAAGCCCTATGAACACGTCTTTGAAAAACCTGAACGTTGACAAGCTGACGATTGGCGCCTTGGCCACCGAGGTCGGCGTCAATGTAGAGACTATCCGCTTCTACCAGCGCAAGGGCTTGATGCGCGAGCCCCACCGGCCACAGGGTAGCGTGCGCCACTATGGCGTGGCTGACCTGGGGCGAGTGCGCTTTATAAAGTCGGCCCAGCGACTGGGCTTTAGCCTGGACGAGATTGCTCAACTGCTCAAGTTGGAGGATGGAACACATTGCGATGAAGCCCGCATGCAGGCGCAGAACAAGTTGCTTGATGTACGCGTCAAACTGGCGGACCTGCAGCGCATGGAAACTGCACTGGCCGACTTGATTGACCGGTGCTGTGCCGTGCGGGGGGACATCCGCTGTCCCTTGATCGCGACCTTGCAGGGCGCAGACGCAGATCGTTGAGCACCTGCCGTGTCATTCGTCCTGCTGCGCGTCCAAGCCCGGAAACAACACCGCGGTAAAGCCAAAGCGGCTGAAATCGCGCACCCGCATCGGGTAGAGCTTGCCGACCAGGTGATCACATTCATGCTGTACCACGCGGGCATGAAAACCGTCCACCGTGCGCTCGATCGGGTCGCCATACTGGTCAAAACCAGTGTAGCGAATACGCGCGAAACGCGGCACCACGGCGCGCAGGCCCGGCACCGACAGGCAGCCCTCCCAATCCTCTTCCTCCAGCACCGTCCCATCCTGCTCTGATCGCCCCAGCGGCGTGATCACCGGGTTGATCAACACGGTTCGCGGAACAATGGGTGCGTCTGGATAACGCGGATTGCGCTCGTTGGAGCCAAAAATAACCAGTTGCAAATCAACCCCGATTTGCGGCGCCGCCAGCCCGGCGCCATTGGCCGCCAGCATGGTGTCGAGCAGGTCCGAGATCAGCAAATGCAACTCATCGGTGTCAAATCGGGTCACGGGCTGAGCAAGGCGCAGCAGACGCGGATCGCCCATTTTCAGAATGTCACGGATGGTCATTCCGACAGCTTGGCTTTCAATTCCCGAAGCTTGACGAGCAACTCGGGAATCTCCGTTTCAACAATGCTCCAAAGGGTGTCATTATCGATACCCAAATAGCCATGAATGAGTTGATTGCGCGTCGCAATGACCATGCGCCAAGGGATGGATGGCGACGATAACCGTACCTGATCAGGAATATGAGTCGCCGACTCGCCAATCAATTCGAGATTGCGAACGGTGGCATCAAACCGCATGGCGTCACAGACAAATTGGCTTTGCTCAAGCCCACGCGTGAAGGTCTGCACCCGTTCACAAAAACCGATCATGTCATCCAGGTAAAAGCGCCACTCGCGGTTTGGCGTTGCATCAGACATGCAGCGCTTCCTTTTCGATAAATGCCCGAAGTTCCGGACGAAGCGCCTTATCGGTCACCAGATCAACCGGACTGCCGAGAATATCTTCAAGGTAAAACTGCACACCGAAATAGCGCGCCGAAGTTGCCGGGCCGTCAAAAGCAACCAGAACATCCACGTCGCTGCCAGGGGTGGCAGAATCGCGCGCCGTTGACCCGAACAAAGCCAGCTTGGTCACCCCGAATTGGCTGGCAAGGTAAGGCTTGTGCGCCCCAAGAAGCTGGAGTGTCATTTGGCGGTTCATACGGGCAGTTTACCGGCTTAGTCTTTGCATGACTTACCTGTTGCCATCGAGCAACTCCTTCAATCCCGCTTCATCCAGCACGGCGACGCCCAGCTCCCTGGCCTTGTCGAGCTTGCTGCCGGCCTCGGCACCGGCCACCACGTAACTGGTTTTCTTGCTGACCGAGCCCGCCACCTTGCCACCCGCTGCTTCAATCAGCTCCTTGGCCTGATCGCGGCTCAAGGTGGGCAGGGTGCCGGTGAGGACCAGGGTTTGGCCGCTCAAGG
>JAKFXU010000207.1 GCA_021731215.1 Rhodoferax sp. | reverse complement strand
CAGCAGCTCGTCCTGCAGCTTGGCGCGGGTCAGCGCATCGAGTGCGCCGAAGGGCTCGTCCATCAGCAGCACCTTGGGCTCCATCGCCAGCGCGCGCGCAATGCCGACGCGCTGCTTCATGCCGCCCGAGATCTCGCCCGGGCGCTTTTGCGCGGCGGGGCTCAATCCCACCAGCGCCAGGGCGGCGTCGGTGCGGGCTCTGAGCTGGGCTTTGGTTTCTGACGCGGCGCCGGTGCTGCGATTGGCGGCGCCAAAGACCCGCTCGACGCCGAGGTAGACGTTCTCGAAACAGGTCAGCCAGGGCAACAGCGAGTGGTTCTGGAACACCACCGCGCGCTCCGGGCCGGGCCCGGCGATTTCGCGGTTGGCGCACAGCAGCAGGCCGGCCGTGGGCATGGTCAAACCCGCGATCAGGTTGAGCAGGGTGGACTTGCCGCAGCCCGAGTGGCCGATCAGCGCTACAAACTCGCCCTTGGCCACCGTCAGGCTGACGTTTTGCAGGGCGCAGAACGGTCCTTTTTTGGTGTTGAAGGTTTGCTCTACACCCGAGATTTCGATAAAGCTGTTCATGTTTTCACCTCCTCGAAAGTAAATGCGGTGGCGATTTTGATCAGGGCGTATTCCAGAATCAGGCCCACGATGCCAATCACGAAAATGGCAATGATGATGTTCTTGACGTTGAGGTTGTTCCACTCGTCCCAGACCCAGAAGCCGATGCCGACGCCGCCGGTCAGCATCTCGGCCGCCACGATCACCAGCCAGGCGGTGCCGACGGCCAGGCGCACGCCGGTCAGCATGTAGGGCAGCACCGAGGGGAACAGGATCTTGGTGACGATCTTCCACTCCGACAGGTTGAGCACGCGCGCCACGTTCATATAGTCCTGCGGCACGCGCTGCACGCCGACTGCGGTGTTGATGATCATGGGCCAGATCGAGCAGATGAAGATGGTCCAGATGGCGGCCGGGTTGGCGCCCTTGAACACCAAGAGGCCAATCGGCAGCCAGGCCAGCGGCGACACCGGACGCAACAGGCTGATCAGCGGGTTGCACATGCGGCTCAGAAACTCGAAGCGCCCGATCATGAAACCGGCCGGAATGCCCACCGCCGCCGCCAAGCCAAAACCCACCGCCACCCGCTCCAGCGACATCAGAATGTTCCAGCCGACACCCTGGTCGTTCGGTCCTTTGCGGTAAAACGGGTCGGAAAAAATGACGACCGCCTGCTTGAAGGTCTCCAGCGGCGAGGGGATGCTGCTGGCGGTTGAAATCGACACCAGCGCCCACACGCCAATCAGCAGCCCCAGCCCAAACACCGGCGGCAGCAACGCCAGCCAGAGGCCGCGCCAGTCGGTGGCCGGCCGGGCCGGCGCAGGGGCCGCACTTGCGGTCGGAACATGATGATGATTCCGGCCTGCAGCCCTCGTCGATGGCCCAGGTATCGCGTCAGTTTTGACAGCAACGCTGGCCACCGACGAAGCCAGGGGGGAGTGAAAAACGGCGCTGACCATGGTGCTTATCTCCTTGTCAAAACGTGGCAGAACTCAGGCCCGGACCTTGAAGGCGTCGGCGTATTTGCGGGGGTCCTTGCCGTCCCAGACCACGCCGTCCATCAGTTTGGAACTGCGCATCACCTCCTTGGGCAGCGGCGTGTTGCTGGCCGTGGCGGCCTGCTTGTAAATGTCGATCTGGTTGATCTGCTTGGCCACCGCCAGGTAGTCGGGATGGTCTTTGAGCAAGCCCCAGCGCTTGTGCTGCGTCAAAAACCACATGCCGTCGGACAGGTAGGGGAAGTTGACCGCGCCGTCGTTGTAGAACTTCATGTGGTTGGGGTCGTCCCAGGTCTTGGCCAGAGACCCGCTCAGGCCATTCTGGTAGCGCCCCAGAATGCGCTGGTTGATGGCGTCCACGCTGGTGTTGACGTAGCTCTTTTCGGCGATGGTTTCTGCCATCTTGTTCTTGTTCAGCAGACTGGCGTCAATCCATTTGCCGGCTTCCAGAATGGCGGCGGTCACGGCACGCGCGGTGTTGGGGTATTTCTTGACGAAGTCGCCGGTGGTGCCCAGCACTTTTTCGGGGTGGTCCTTCCAGATGTCCTGCGTGGTGGCGGCGGTGACGCCAATGCCGTCGATGATGGCGCGGTGGTTCCAGGGCTCGCCCACGCAGTAGCCGTCCATATTGCCGACCCGCATATTGGCCACCATCTGCGGTGGCGGCACGGTGATGACCTTGGCGTCCGTCATCGGGTTGATGCCGTTGGCCGCCATCCAGTAATAGAGCCACATGGCGTGGGTGCCGGTCGGGAAGGTCTGGGCGAAGGTGTACTCCCGCTTCTCGGCCGCCATCAGCTTGGCCAGAGCGGCGCCATCGACCGCACCCTTGTCGGCCAGTTTTTTGGACAGGGTGATGGCCTGGCCGTTGTGGTTGAGCGTCATCAGCACCGCCATGTCTTTTTTGGCGCCGCCCACGCCCAGATGCACGCCGTAGACCAGGCCGTACAGCACGTGGGCAAAGTCGAGTTCGCCGGTGACCAGCTTGTCGCGCACGCCGGCCCAACTGGCCTCCTTGCTCGGGATGATCTTGACGCCGTATTTCTTGTCGATGCCCAGCACCGAAGCCATCACCACGCTGGCGCAGTCGGTCAACGGAATGAAGCCGATCTTGACTTCGGCTTTTTCCGGCGCGTCGGAGCCGGCGGCATAGACGGCAGAGCGCAGCGCCGGGCTGATGCCCACGGCCCCGACGGCGGCGGATTGCAGAACAGCGCGGCGGCTGAGATTGGCTTTAAGCAGATCGGTCATGGCAAGCTCCTGAAAGAAAAACAAAAAAGGCGTCCGCACACTGCACGCACTGCTCTGAAGCCGCATACAGGTGGGGACGCCTTTGTCCGGATTGACCGGCATTACCCGCCGTTGGGTCATGCCTGTCAGTTGACCTTCGTTGGTCTTGCAAGGATTACAGCAATGATCGTGCCAGATATTTGATGGCGCAATCGAGTGCAAAATGCGCGAAAAAAATGGCGTACTAGCCAGCGGTGATAGGGGCCAGTGGCCCAAAAAATTCCAAGGGATCAGGCCATGCACTTGAATTGTGCGGCGCACCAATCTGGATCGATGGCCAGCATTGGGCTGCTGGCAACTTGTCCGGGTAAGCTGAGTGCCGCAGCTTCAAGTGCGCTTTGCTCACCCTACGGCTTTTTTGCCTTCGCCGCAGCGTCTGGTTCGGCGCTCTTGATTTCGTTATCCAGCAGTTTTATTTGACCAATAATGCTGGCCAGCTTGTGGCCGTTCTGGCTCAATGAATATTCCGTTCTTGGCGGGACTTGCTGGCTGGCGTCAAGTCTGTCCCGGCGCTGGTCATGGGTGGCGCAGCATTTCATATCAACTTTGGCGCCGGCATCGAAGCCTTGAGATAACCGGATATTCACTCTGGGGGTGCCGTGGGCGTTTGGCTTGCGGCAGAGGCCGGATAGAGTGGCTTGGCACGGAGCTCAAAGTTGCGCCGAGGACCCCGCCGCCTTTACCCCAGCAGATCGGCTGCATCGAGCATGCGCTGCGCCACGTCAGCCAGTTTCAGGCCCTTGTCCATGGCGGTTTTGCGCAGTTTTGCAAAGGCGGCCTGCTCGCTCAAACCCTGGCGCTGCATCAGCAGGCCCTTGGCCCGGTCAATCACCTTGCGGTCTTTGAGTTCGGCGTTGAGTTCGCCGAGTTCCGTTTTGGTAGCGGCCAGTTCCTGGCGCAGCGCCTGCTCGTGCTGGAAGCGGGCCATCGCCACGTCCAGAATCGGGCGGATGCGCTCCGCCGAGAGTCCGGCCACGATGTAGGCTGAGACCCCGGCCGCCACCGCGTCTTTGACGTGACTGGTGTCGTCGTCGTTGGTGAACATGACGATCGGGCGGCGGGCATCGCGGGTCGCTATTACCACGTGCTACAGCGCGTCACGCGCTTCGCTCTCGGCGTCCACGATGATCAGGTCGGGCTGCAACTGGGCCAGCCGCTCCGTCAGGAAAACGTCGGCCGGCAGGCTGGCCACCAGGTTGAAGCCGTTTTCCAGCAGGCCGATGCGCAGGCTGCGCGAGCGCTCGGCTTGATTGACGGCGTAGTCATCACTCTGGTCCGCTATGGCCAGATCGGGGGCAATGACAACGATTCGCAGGGCTTCAGTCATCAGAGGGCTAACGCAAGAATCGGGCCTGCTTCAGGTGCGGCCCATGCGGCAAGTCAATCCAGAACGGTGCATCCCCTAAACTTGGCCCTTATGGCGAACAACTTGCAAGTGTTGGGGATCGAGTCCTCGTGTGACGAAACCGGCGTGGCGCTGGTGGAAGTGTGCGGCAACGCATTGCCGGTGCTGCTCGCGCACGCCTTGCACAGCCAGATCGAGATGCACCAGGCCTACGGCGGCGTGGTGCCGGAGTTGGCCAGCCGGGACCATATCCGGCGCGTGCTGCCGCTGACCGAACAGGTGCTGGCGCAGGCCAAGCGCACACTGGCGGATATCGATGTGGTCGCTTTCACCCGCGGCCCAGGCCTGGCTGGCGCCTTGCTGGTGGGGGCGGGCGTCGCCTGCGCTCTGGGCGCTGCCCTGAAGAAGCCGGTGCTGGGCGTGCATCACCTGGAAGGCCACTTGCTGTCCCCGTTTCTAAGCGCTGATCCGCCCGAATTTCCGTTCGTGGCCCTGCTGGTATCGGGCGGCCACACGCAATTGATGCGGGTCGACGGGGTCGGGCGCTACACGCTGCTGGGCGAGACGATTGATGACGCGGCCGGGGAGGCGTTTGACAAGTCGGCCAAACTGCTGGGCCTGGGCTATCCGGGCGGTCCGGCGCTGGCCCGCCTGGCCGAGCAGGGCAATCCCGCTGCTTTTCGCTTGCCGCGCCCCCTGCTTAACAGCGCCAATCTGGATTTTTCATTTGCCGGCCTGAAAACGGCGGTGATGGTGCAGGCCAAAAAACTGGCGGCGGTGCAAGCGTGTGCGGTCGAGGCCCTGCCGGCCAACGTGTTGGCCGACCTGGCGGCATCGACGCAAGCGGCGATTGTGGAGGTGCTGGTGAAGAAGTCACTGGCCGCGCTACAACAATCGGGCTTGCAGCGGCTGGTGGTGGCGGGTGGCGTCGGCGCCAACCGGATGCTGCGCCAACAACTCAACGCGGCCTGCGCCAGGCAGCGCTTGCGCGTGCATTACCCCGAGCTGCACCTGTGCACCGACAACGGCGCCATGATCGCCATGGCGGCGGCCATGCGCCTGCAGTCGGGCCAGCAAAGCGCCAGCAAGGTCTACGCTTTTGACGTCAAACCGCGCTGGCCGCTCGATGCGCTGTAGCGGTCAGTGGATGGGCAACTCGGTTACCCGGCTGACCGGCACTTGCTTGCCGAGCTTGAGCGTCAGGACGCCGTTCTCCAGTTTCGCTTCGCTGCTGGCCACGTCAATGTCTTGCGGCAATTCGTAAGCTGATTGGTACTGGCGCGGCGCTCCTTCTTTGCTGGCAATGCGCACGATGCTGCCTTCAATACCGATGCTCAATTGCTCCTTGGCAATGCCGGGAACATCAAACGTCAGCGTGTACGATTTGTCGTCCTGCGCAATCGCACAGGACCGCTGGCGGCTGGCCAGTTGCGTCTCTTGCAGAAAGCGCTCCAGCGTACGGTTTGCAGGGGAATAGGCGGCACGGCGCAAACTGGCCGGGGCGGGGGCGGCAAAAAACATGGTTTAACTCCTTG
>JAKFXU010000205.1 GCA_021731215.1 Rhodoferax sp. | reverse complement strand
CAAGGCCCCTTGCAAGCGGTGCGACGGGAAAAGATATTTTCAGGGAGTCGAGGCCGTTGCGGCTTGAACCGGGCTCGTCCAACAAACGGTTCAGATCGTGGCTTCGCACGATCTAACCTTACTCGTTGGGCTCCGTTCATCACGCAAGCGGGCCAGGTAAGGCGCAAAGCCCTCGTCGCCCAGCCAGAAATTGAGCAAATTGGTCACACCGCGCGCGGTCATGGTGGCGCCGGCCAGGCCGTCAACCTGGTGCTGCGCATCGGCGCCAGAGCTGTCAACCGCACCCTTGACCAGCGCGATCTGAACGCGCCACTGCTCGTCGAACACCACTTTACCCGGCCATTGCGCGCGCCACCTGGGATTGTCGATTTCACCGCCCAGTCCCGGCGTCTCGGCATGCTGATAGAACCGCAGACCCTGCACCGTGTGCAGATCGCCCTCGAGCGCGAGCAAGCCGTACATCGTGGACCACAAGCCGTAGCCGTAAACCGGCAGGATCAGCGTCTTGAGCTTGCCGTCGTCGCCGGCAATGCGATAGACCGGCAGATACTTCGGTTTGCGCTTGATCTGCGCCAGGTCATGACTGCGGCCGAGCGCGGTCGATAGCGCAGGATCCTTGCTGGCTCGGGCAAGATCGAAGGTTTCGGGATTTGGCGTTTCGACTTCGACGCCGCTGGCCAGTTCGACCAGTCGTACCTGGACTCGGGCATGGGCCTGCGCTGGTGTCAATCCTTGCTGCAGCAGGCCGGAGACCTCGATAATGTGGCGCTTGCGGTCGGCCTCCCGGTTCGCGGCCTGGATCGGCTTGAGCAGCACGGCGGCACTGGCGACCACGACCGAGCAGACCAGGCAGACCACCAAGGCAACCAGCAGCGTCCTGCTTCGGCTCTGCGCAGGCGCAGCGGATACAGCGAAAGCGGGTTCAGGAGCGGCCATGGCGGCGCAGCCGGCGGCGGATGTTGAGCTGGATCACCGCGTGATCTATCAGCGGCGCGAAAATATTGGCAAACAAAATGGCCAGCATGATGCCTTCTGGAAAAGCTGGATTTGCCACCCGGATCAGCACGGTCATGGCACCGATCAGAAGGCCGAAGACCCAGCGCCCGGCCGTGGTCATGGCGGCTGAAACCGGGTCGGTGGCCATGAAGACCATGCCAAAGGCAAAACCGCCCAGAACCAGATGCCAGTGCCAGGGCATGGCCATCATTGGATTGGTGTCGCTGCCGACGGCATTGAACAGCAGCGTGGTGCCAACCATGCCCAGAAAGACGCCCAGGATGATGCGCCAGGAGCCGACCCGGGTATAGATCAGGAAAGCGGCGCCGATCAGGCAGGCCAGGGTGGAGGTCTCCCCCAGGGAGCCCGGCATCAGGCCGATAAAGGCATTCCACCATGTATAGCCCCCGTTGGCGATCGCCTCCATGCCGCCGATTGCACCCAGACTGAGCGGGGTGGCGCCGGAATAGCCATCCACCGCCACCCACACTTGGTCGCCGGAGATGGCGGCGGGATAGGCGAAGTAAAGGAAAGCCCGGCCGGTCAGGGCCGGGTTGAGAAAATTCTTGCCGGTCCCGCCGAAGATCTCCTTGCCGATCACCACCCCGAAGCTGATCCCGAGCGCCACCATCCACAGCGGCATGGCTGGGGGCAGGGTCAGGGTGAACAGCATGGAAGTAACCAGAAACCCCTCATTGACCTGCTTGTTGCGCACCGTGGCGAACAGCACTTCCCACAGGCCGCCCACGATCAGGGTAGTCAGATACAGCGGCAGAAAATACAGGAAACCATGCGCCATATTGGCAAAAATACGGCCGGAGTCAAATCCGATATTGAGCGCGGCAAGCAGTTCGCCACGCCAGCCCTCCTTGACTGCGCCCATTTGCGCCAGTGCCAGATTGGCTTGGTAGCCGGTGTTGAACCAACTCCACAGGATGCAGGGAATAAGTGCAATCACCACATAAATCATCAGCCGCTTCAGATCAATGCCGTCGCGCACGTGGGGCGCTGTTCGGGTCGTGTCAGGCGATGTATACAGGAAGCTATCCACCATCTCGTACACCGCGAAATATCGCTCCAACCGGCCGCCCTTGGCAAACATCGGTTGGATGCGCTCGAGATGGCGCCGCAGGCCTGCCATCAGCCTTCCCTCTCAATCTGGCTCAGCATCCTGCGCAGGAGCGGGCCGTAGTCGATCTTGCCCACGCACACGAAGGAGCACAACGCGAGGTCTTCCTCGTCGAGTTCCAGACAGCCCAGCTTCTGCGCCATGTCGCTGTCGCCCACAAGCAGGTAGCGCAGCAACTGCGTCGGCAGGATGTCCAGCGGCATGACATCCTCGAAGCTGCCAAATGGCAGCATGGCGCGCGGGCTACCGTTCTGGCTGGTGGTCAAATCAAACTCCTCCCCGCGCTTGCGCAAGAAACTCGACAGCATGACGTTGGCCTGGGAGAACTTTTTGCGTCCGGGCGCGAGCCAGCCCATGAACTCTCGTTCTGTCCCTTCCTTGAGCACGCAGACCTGCAGATGATGGCGCCCCAGATAGGACGACCAGCCGGCCGCGTGACGCCCGGACCAGACCGAACCCGAGATGACGCGGTTATCACCGGCCTGAAGCTCATCCTGGACCAGTTCCGCTATGCAGGCGCCGAGCCGGGTGCGCAACAGGCGCGGCTGCCTGACCTGGGGGCCGCCCAGCGCCACGATGCGTTCGGTCCATAAGCGGCCGCTGGTGAACAGCTTGCCGATAGCGATCACCTCCTGGTAGTTGAGGTGCCAGACGCTCTTGCGTGCGTCTACCGGTTCGATGAAATGAATGTGCGTGCCCACCAGACCGGCTGGGTGCGGGCCTTCGAAACTGGCCTGTTGCAGTTGGGCCAGGCCCGGCGGCAGCGCCAGCGCGGCTGCGGGTGACTGGCAGACCCACAGCGGCATGGCGCCAAGACGCGATAGCACGGTCAGACCGTGGCCGAACGACTCAGCCTGTGCCGCAATAATCGGCACCGGATCGGCGGCCAGCGGGTTGCTGTCCATGGCCGTCACGAAGATCGCGGCCGGGCGGCTGGCCGGGTCGGGCACCTTGCTGTAGGGACGGGTGCGCAAGGCAGTCCACAGGCCCGATGCCAATAGATTTTCCACGACCTGCGCTTCTGTCAGGCCGGCCAGTTGGCCGGCGCCGTAGGCGCTGAAAAGTTCCTCGTCCCCGGTTTCGTCAAGCCGGATGATGACTGACTGGAGCAGGCGCTGGGCGCCACGATGAATGGCAATCACCTCGCCGGCACCCGGCGCAGTGAAGCGCACGCCGGCTAGCTTCTTATGCTCGAACAGCGCTTGGCCGAGCTTGATCCGCTCCCCTTCGACCGCGAGCATGGTGGGTTTGAGATCGATGTGATCCACGCCCAGAACGGCAACGTGGCGGACGGCTTTGGCGCTATGGATACGCTGCTCCGGTTTGCCGCTGATCGGCAGATCCAAGCCGTTCTTGATAAGCACAGAGGTCTTGACCAAATCAACATTCCCTTTATGCGTCAGTTCGAACAAAGATGCATGAAGTATCACATTTCGTGGTGTTTTATACAATGTCTGCAGGCTATCAAAATCGATAACTATCTGATTTCGCTGAAGATTATTCCAAATTCACCCTGGGTAGATGAGACCGGATCGGCGTCCGTCCAAGTCGATGCGCCCGGTCGGGCGCACCATAAAAAAAGGGCTGGTCTTGCGACCAGCCCTTAAGGGATCCCTGAACCTGTTGGTTTCGAAAGGACCCGAGGAGACAACCGGTAGAAACTACTTGTTTCTCAAAAATCTAACTTGGGTCAAGTATCGCAGGGTTTTCCCTGATTCGCTAGAGGCAGGGCGCAAAAAATGCGACTTACCTCGGTGTTGCTTGCCCCCAGCTTGCTTGATTAACGCTTTTTGGCGGCTGGCTTGGCGGCGTCCACGGCAGAAGCGGCCACGGCGTTGAAATTGGCTTCGGCGGCATCAGTTGCCTGCTTGACCGCTTTTTGCACCGACTCCAGCGCATTGTTGGCAGCCGACACGGCACTCTTCATCACGGCCACCGCGGACTCGGAGCCAGCGGGCGCGTTCTTGGCAGCTGTGTCGACCAGACCCATGAACTTCTTCTGGGCGTCAGCCGCTTGAGCTTCAAGCGTTTTGCTGAACTCGGTGCTCGAGCCAGAAGCGATGTCATACAGGTGACGGTTGTAAGCGGCCGCTTTTTCAGCCAGGGGCTGCAGCAGGCTCGATTGCAGGGCCAGCAACTCTTGTGCGTCTTTCACGCTCAACAGGGCTTTGGCGTGCTCGCCGCTCTCGGCCAGCGCAGCTTTGGAAGCGGTCAGGTTGAGTTCAATAATTTTTTCCACGCCTTCAAAGGCTTTGGAAGTCAGACCCAGCAGGGTCTCGACGCTTGCTTTCTGGGACGCCATGACTTGTTCGACGGTCAACATATTAATTTCTCCAGTAAAAAAGAGGTAAAAAAACAGGTTCTGCGCCGTAACCCAGCCCTTGCCCGGTGTATGTTGCAGTGCAGCACGGTCTGAATTATAGGGTTATCCCGAGCCCATGCAAGCGATTTTTGTTGCGTTGCAACATATTAGATGGGGCGTTCTAGAAAGTCAGGCTCTGGCGCACTGGCAGAATGAGTCCCCATGACTGAGCCCAAACCTGAAAAACCCCAAGCCGCGCCGCGCAGCGCCTACAAGGTCTGGCGCACGCTGGGCACGCGCTGGATGGACAACGACGCCTACGGTCACGTCAACAACGTGGTCTATTACAGTTGGTTCGATACCGCCGTCAATGGCTACCTGATCGAGCAGGGCGTGCTCGACATCGACCACGGCGAGACCATCGGCCTGGTGGTTGAAACCCAGTGCCATTACTTTGCCCCGCTGGCCTTCCCGCAAGCGGTGCAGGCCGGTATTCGCGTCGCCCGGCTGGGCGCTAGCAGCGTGCGCTATGAAGTCGGCCTGTTTGCGCAGGGCGCGCCGCTGACGGCGGCCAAGGGTCACTTTGTCCACGTCTATGTGGACCGGCAAAGCCGCCGCCCGGTGCCCTTGCCGCGCAATCTGAAATCTGTTCTGGAGACCCTGGTATGACCCACACCGTCGTGGACGACGCCATCACCTCGCGCATGGCCGTGCGTGCCTTTACCCAGCAAGCGGTTGCGCGCGAAACCCTGACCGAGTTGCTGCAGGTCGCCAGCCGGGCGCCCTCGGGCACCAACGCCCAGCCCTGGAAGGTGTACGTATTGCAGGGCGCGAGCCGCGCCGCGCTGGTGGACAAGGTGTGCGCGGTCCACGATGCCATTCGCGCCAATCCGGCGCTGGCCGCCGACTACCAGGAAGAATACGACTACTACCCCGAAAAATGGTTCAGCCCCTATATTGACCGCCGCCGTGAGAACGGCTGGGGTCTGTACGGCCTGCTCGGCATTGCCAAGGGCGACCGGGACAAGATGCATCTGCAGCACCAGCGCAATTACAAGTTCTTTGACGCGCCGGTCGGCCTGATGTTCACGGTCGATCGCGGCATGGGACGGGGCTCGCTGCTGGACTACGGCACCTTCCTGCAAAACATCATGGTGGCGGCGCGCGGGCGCGGTCTGCACACCTGCCCGCAGCAGGCGTGGAACAGTTTCGCCCGCATCATCCTGCCGCATATCGGGGCCGGCGCCAACGAGATGCTGGTGTGCGGCATGGCGCTGGGCTATGCCGATGAGAGCCAGGTGG
>JAKFXU010000190.1 GCA_021731215.1 Rhodoferax sp. | reverse complement strand
GGTCTTCATGCTGCTGTGTCCTCACGAAATGTTGCAGAATCACCCCATCGGAATTGACGGGGTGAATGTGCAGAATAAATCGTGTCAGCTCAGGGGTGGACTACTCCGCGTAGCGGCTTCGTCCAACATCCTGATCTACCTGATCAAGAACAAGCCGCCGTCGGTCGCAGCCCGCATCAATGCGCTGGACAGTAGCGCGGAGTTATGCATGTCGTTTTTCACGTTCGCCGAATTGCTCAAGGGCGCCCAGCGAAGCACCCGAAAACCCGATGTGCTGCGTCGGCTGGACGAATTGACCCGCGTGGTTCCGGTGCGCTACGGTGTCAGCCGGGTCCTGTGCGAGCACTACGCCGTGCAGTTCACCCAGTTGCGCGCGGCCGGCACGCCCATCGGTGCCAACGATCTCTGGATTGCCTGCCATGCGCTGGCCGATGACTGCACGCTGGTGACCAACAACACCCGTGAATTTGAGCGTGTGACAGCGCTCAAACTGGAAAACTGGGCAGACAGCCCGGTATCACCGTCCGGACCCTGATCCGTCTTTGATCGCCAAGGGCTACACCCGTCTTGTCATGGGAAAACCGTCACTTCGCCAGCACGGCGTTGACGCCCTGTAGATCCTCGGCCTTGAGCGAGCCGTTGGCCTGGCGCAGTTTCAGGCCCCCCACCAGCACGTCGTAGCGCGCCTTGGCCAGCTTGGCCTTGGTGTCGAACAGCTGGCTTTGCGAGTTGAGCACGTCGATGTTGATGCGCACCCCCACCTGGTAGCCGAGCTTGTTGGCGTCGAGTGCGCTCTGGCTGGAAGCCTCGGCCGCTTCCAGCGCCTTGACTTGGCCGAGCCCCGAGAGCACGCCGAAGAAGGCGCTACGCGTGCCTTGCGCCACATTGCGCTGCGTGGCCTCCAGGTCGGCCCGGGCCTTCTCTTCGAGCGACAGGGTTTCCTTGATGCGGTTCTGCGTGGCAAAGCCGGCAAACAGCGGCAGGTTGAAGGACAGGCCGACCGTGGTTCTGTTGAGAGTTGAATCGACGCTGCTTAGGGTACGCGAAGCCAAAGTCGCGCATCAAGTGCTGGTCACCACGCTGCTTGATCATCGGCAGGTCAGCAAGGACGATCTCTCGGCGCTGTACGCACGGCGCTGGAACGTCGAACTCGACCTGCGCAACATCAAGACCACCACGGGCATGGACGTGCTGAGCTGCCAGACGCCGCAGATGAACGAAAAACAACTGTGGGTCCATCTGCTGGCCTACAACGTGATCCGACTGCTCATGGCGCAGGCCGCCTGCAATGCCGGCGTAGACCCGCGTGAGCTCAGCTTCAAACACACCGTGCAACTGTGGACGCAGTGGGTCTCGCGAGGTTTGTCGGCTGCGAAGGATTGCGGGCGGCTGTTCACGCTGATCGCCCAATGCAGGGTGGGCAATCGGCCCGCACGCATCGAGCCGCGAATGCGAAAGCGACGACCCAAGCCCTACCCATGGTTGAAGATTCCGCGCGCCCAGGCTCGACGAAAGATAGAGCTCCATGGTCACGCGTGGGAGACAAAGTAAGTGCCATTCCGCTTAAGGGCGATGGGTGCCAGCGCGGATGTTGCAAGCCAGGTGGCGGGAAACTCCCGGTGCTGGTGGCGCAACAGCGACCGCTTGATCAAAACCGTGCTGACGATTGCCTATTTCGACAAATTGGGTGTGCCCCGACTCTCATGACCTCAACTTCTCGAACCGCCCGGTGCGGACCCGCACGCCGGGTGGTGTGGCAGGGGCGCAGCCTAAAATGGCTGTCCCCTATGCCGATATTCAGATCGCGTCAATTGGCATCCAGGCCACAGTAGCTTCTGAGCGCATTGAGTTGCTTTTGATCAAGTGCTGGGTGTTGCCTCAGGAAAGTGTCGACCTCCATTGCCGTTGGAATGCTCGATTGCGCACCGCTGGCGGTGCAGGCCAATGCGGCGGCCGCGTTGGCCGTGCGCATCGCTTGGGCGAGCGTTTGACCCTGGCCAAGATGCGCAACCAGGGTGCCGCAGAAGGTGTCGCCCGCTGCGGTGGTGTCAACCGGTGTGATCTTGAGCGCAGGCTGCAACACGAAGTCTTTGTGCTGCCGCGCGATGCAGCCCTGTTGGCCCAGGGTGACCACCACCGTGGGCACATCAAGCTGTTGCAACATGGCCGCTACCGTTCCGGGTTGAGTCACCAGTGCGCGCAATTCACCTTCATTGACCACCAGAATGTCCACCGCCTGCAGCAACTCAGGCGGCAATGCCTGGGCCGGTGCGGCATTGAGAACCACCTGCAACCCACCTGCCCGGGCGCGCCGCGCGTAGCTCGTCACGGTGGTGACGGGTATTTCAAGCTGCATCAGCAAGTGACTGAACCCCTGCAATTCGGGCAGGTGCTGGCTTTGCAGGCACAGGTTCGCCCCTGGGGCGACCGTGATGGCGTTTTCAGCGTTGTCGGCCACGCAGATAAAGGCGCAACCTGTCGCCTGATCGGGACAGCGCACCGTGTGCAGCCGAACCCGGGCACTTTCAAGCGAAGCGCGCAGGGGCAGGGCATAGGCATCGTCCCCCAAGGCCAGCAACATCTCGGTGGGTGCACCACCGGCGCGGGCGCAAGCCACTGCCTGGTTGGCGCCTTTGCCACCTGGGTAGGTGGTCAAACCTTGCCCCAGCACGGTCTCACCAGGCGTAGGAATGTGCGCTGCCCGCACCACAAAGTCCAGGTTGGCCGAGCCAGCGACCAGAATCATCAGATAGCCTTTCTGAGGTTCATCACATCACCGCGCCAATCTGCCAGGGTACGAATTCGTTTTGACCATACCCATGGGCCTCACTTTTGGACAACTGGCCAGAGGCGGTGGTCAGCATCAGGTTAAAAATACGCCGCCCCATCTCTGGCACTGTACTTTCACCATCAATGATGTTGCCGCAGTTGATGTCGATGTCTTCTGTTTGCCGGGTCCAGAGCGCAGAATTGGTGGCCAGCTTGAGGGAGGGGGTGGGGCTGCAGCCATAGGCCGAACCGCGCCCCGTGGTGAAGCAGATCAGGTTGGCACCGCCCGCCACCTGGCCGGTGGCGCTGACCGGGTCGTAGCCAGGGGTGTCCATGTACACCAGACCGGGGGTATCGACCCGTTCTGCGTATTCATAAACCGCCTGCAGCTTGCTGGTACCGCCTTTGGCGACCGCCCCAAGCGATTTTTCCAAGATGGTCGTCAAGCCGCCGGCCTTGTTGCCGTGGGACGGGTTGTTGTTCATCTCGCCGCCGTTGATCTCCGTGTAGTGCTCCCACCACTTGATCCGTTCGATCAGTCGCTCGCCCACCTCACGCGTGACGGCACGGCGCGTGAGCAGATGCTCGGCACCGTAAATTTCAGGGGTTTCGCTCAGGATGGCGGTGCCGCCATGCGCCACCAGCAGGTCAACGGCCGCACCCAGCGCCGGGTTGGCGCTGATGCCCGAGTAACCGTCCGAGCCGCCACATTGCAGGCCGACGGTGAGATGGCTGGCGGGGCAGGGCACGCGCTGCACGGCATTGGCTTGCGCCAGCATCGCTTCAAGCTGTTCGATGCCCCTGGCAATGGCGGAGGCTGTGCCGCCCGCATCCTGAATGTTGAAGGTGCGCAGGGTGTCACCTTCGCGCAGGTGGCTGTTGGCCAGCCAGCCATTGATCTGGTTGGACTCGCAGCCGAGACCGACCACCAGCACCGCTGCAAAGTTGGCATGGGTGGCATAACCCGCGAGCGTGCGCTGCAGCAGTTGCATGCCCAGGCCCTGGCTGTCCATGGCGCAGCCGGTGCCGTGCGTCAGTGCGGTGACGCCATCGATGTTCGGGAACCGGGCCAGCGCGCCCGGGTTGGTGCGCCGCGAAAAATGGTCGGCAATCGCACGCGCCACCGTGGCCGAGCAGTTCACGCTGGTCAGGATGCCAATGACGTTGCGGGTGGCCACGCGGCCATCGGCACGGCGGATGCCCATGAAGCTCGCCTGCAGGCGCGGTGTGTCGGGTTTCAGGTCGGCCCCAAAAGCGTAGTCGCGTTCGAAGTCGCCCTTGTTGTCTCCCAGACCCAGGTTGTGCGTGTGCACATGTTCACCGGCCGCAATGGCCTGGCTGGCATAGCCGATGATCTGGTTGTAGCGCCGCACGGCGGCACCGGGTGCGATGGCGTGACTGGCGATCTTGTGGCCAGCGGGAATGAGTCCTTTGACCACGATGTCGCCCACATGGGTGCCGCCCACCAGTTGTTGGCGCGCGATCAGCACATCATCGTCGGGGTGGAGTTGAATGCAATGCATCATGTCAGCAGGCCGCGTTGGGCCAGGTTGCGCATCAGGTGGGAGCAGCCAAAGGTCCATGGCGCACAGGCGTCGGTGCGTTGCATGCGGTTGACCAGGGTGCCGAGCTGCGGGGCTGAAATACGCACGATGTCGCCATCCTTGTGGGTAAAGCCGCCGCCAACATGGTCGCGGTCCTTGACTGGGGCGAACAGCGTGCCCAGAAACAGCATGGCGCCATCGGGGTACTGGTGGTGCGGGCCCATCATTTGGCACACCAGGTCCTCCGGGTCGCGGCTGATCTGGGCCATGGACGAAAACCCTTCCAGCGTGAAACCATCTTCACCGGTAACGCTGAGCGTCAGGGTAGTCTGGCGCAGGTCGTCGAGTGTGAACGTGGCATCAAACAAGCGAAGGAACGGCCCGATGGCAGCCGATGCGTTGTTGTCTTTGGCTTTGCCCAGCAGCAGGGCCGAGCGGCCCTCGATGTCGCGCAGGTTGACATCGTTGCCCAGCGTCGCGCCCACAATCGAGCCCCTGGAGTTGACTGCCAGCACCACCTCGGGCTCGGGGTTGTTCCAGCTTGATTCGGGGTGCAGACCGGCATCGGCCCCGGTGCCTACGGCGGCCATGGGTGGTGCCTTGGTGAAGATTTCGGCGTCCGGGCCAATGCCCACTTCCAGGTACTGGCTCCAGGCACCCTGGTCGATCAACACTTGCTTGAGCGCCATGGCCTGGGCTGATCCGGGCTTCAATTTGGACAGGTCGTCGCCCACCAGTGCCGTGATCTCGGTGCGAATGGCCACTGCCGCTGCCGGGTTGCCACGCGCTTTTTCTTCAATGACACGCTCCAGCATCGAGATGGCAAAGGTCACACCAGCTGCCTTGATGGCCTGCAAATCCGCCGGCGCCAGCAGCCAGGGCCGTACCGGGTTGCGGGTGTCGGGAGGGGTGTTGGTCAGCAGGTCGGCGAGGGTGCCGACGCGTTCCCCGGCGGCTTGTCGCAAGGCAGTCGCCGGGTCAGCCTGTTCGCACAGGTCGCGCAGGGTCGGGAAGGTCGCCGTGATGTCGATTACCTCCTCGCCGTGCAGGGCCACCACGGAAGGGCCGGTAAGTTCGGGGCGCCAGATACGAGCCACGAGGGCGCCGGTGGTGCCGTCCACGGGAAGGCTGGTGCGGGCAGTGAGTTGCATGGGGGTTTCCTCTTGAGGCTTGTGCTGATAACGAGTTAGTGCGTGATGTAACCCATGCTTTGCGGCAGCCACAGCACGATTTGCGGGAACACGGTGACGGCCAGCAGAAAGAGCACCAGTATCACCAGGAAAAACCAGCCTTCCTTCATCATCTCGCCAATCGGAATGCCGGTCAGGGCCTTGGTGACAAACAGCAGCATGCCAAACGGTGGCGTGATCAAGCCGATCATCATGTTCAGCACCACCAGCACGCCGAAGTGCACCAGGTCGATGCCGAGCAATTTGGCGGCCGGCAGTA
>JAKFXU010000188.1 GCA_021731215.1 Rhodoferax sp. | reverse complement strand
CGGGTGGCCTGTGAGTCGGCCGCGAGTCGGTCCAGCAAGGCGCCCAGAGCCGGTGGCTCGTAGCAAAATAGGGACAGCAGACGCTCGCCCTGCCAGGCAATGCCCTGCTGCGCCAGCCAGGCGCTGCGATCAAAGCCGGCCTGGCGTGCGGCCAGATCGGTTTCCCTCAGCAGTCCGCCGGTCGCCATGGTGAAGCCAGGGTAGAAAAAATGCTTGGTCAGGCCTGCACCCGGCCCCGTCATGACAGGCGACGGCAGGCCGTGGCTGCGTTCTGCAAAGCTTTCCGCGCTCAGGTATTCCAGGTTGATCCATAGGGTCTTTTGGCCGCTAGCCCTCGTCTTTTGCGCATAAGCGGCGATGAATTCAGGCGCAATTTCGCAACCGAAGGCTTCCACCAAAATATCGCCAATCGGCAAGTCATGGGTTGGGATCGGCTGGCTCCAGTGCCTGACCTCGACGCCCGGGGCGCCCGCAGGGGCCATCCAGCGCAGGGCGTTGGCATCGTCCACCCACAAACGCACCCGTTCACCGCGCGCCGCCAGGTCTGCGCTCAGGCGCCAGCAGACACCGATGTCACCGTAGTTGTCGATGACCCGGCAGAAGATGTCCCAAAGGTTTGCGGTTTTCACGTCTGAGATTGTCCACAATACGCGTCTATGCCCGTTTTGCCTGATTCCACCCCGCCTGAGCCGGCTGCCCCGCCTGCAACGTCCATCCACCCGGAGCAGTTGTTGAACGACGTGGCAAGCCTGCCCGCGCTGCCCGGCGTCTACCGCTATTTCGACGCCGAGGGTGTCGTGCTCTATGTCGGCAAGGCCATCAACCTCAAGAAACGGGTGTCGAGCTATTTCCAGAAAAATCATGGCGGCACCCGCATCGGGCACATGGTCAGCAAGATTGCCCGCATGGAAACGACCGTGGTGCGTTCCGAGGCCGAGGCGTTGCTGCTGGAAAACAACCTCATCAAGACGCTCAACCCCAGGTACAACATCCTGTTCCGGGACGACAAAAGCTACCCCTACCTGAAGATCACGGGCGCCAAGTTGTCCTCCAATCCGGGTTCTAACTTTCCCCGCGTGTCGTATTACCGGGGGGCCGTGGAAAAGAGGCATCACTATTTCGGACCCTATCCCAGTGCCGTGGCGGTGAAGGAAGCCATTTTGTTGATGCAAAAGGTGTTTCGGCTGCGGACCTGTGAAGATCCGGTGTTCAACAACCGCACGCGCCCCTGTCTGCTGTACCAGATCAAGCGCTGTTCCGCGCCTTGCGTCGGGCACATTGGCACGTCGGACTATGCGCAGGATGTGGCCAACGCCGAGCGGTTTTTGCGCGGCGACGCGCGCCAGGTGATGGACGTGCTGGAGGCGCGCATGATGGCGCACGCTCAAGCGCTGGAGTTCGAACAGGCGGCCGAACTGCGCAACCAGTTGGCGGCGCTGTCCAATGTGCTGCACCAGCAATCGGTTGACAACGTGTCGGACCGCGATGTCGATATCCTGGCGGTGAAAGTGCAGGGCGGTCGGGCCTGTGTCAATCTGGCCATGGTGCGGGGCGGGCGCCACCTCGGCGACCGGCCCTATTTTCCGGTGCACGTGGAAGATGCGGCGGCGCTCTACAGCGACGATGACCAGACGGTTGTCACGCCGTGCTCGGTCGAGGCGCTGGTGCTGGAGGCCTTTGTCGCGCAACATTACTTGAATGTGCCGATCCCTCCCTCGTTGGTGGTCAGTGAGCCGGTGAATAAAAGCCTGCTGCAGATGCTCTCGATCCAGTCCGGCGTCAAGGTGCGTGCCGTGCACCAGCCGCGCGAACAGCGCCGCCTCTGGCTGGAAATGGCGCAAACCAACGCCGGCCTGCAACTGGCTCGCTTGCTGGCAGAAGAGGGTTCGCAGCAGGCCCGCACGCGCGCGCTGGCCGATGCGCTGGATCTGGCGCTCGACCATCTGGACGACCTTCGGGTCGAATGTTTCGACATCTCGCACACCGCCGGCGAGGCGACCCAGGCCTCCTGCGTGGTGTTTCATCACCACAAAATGCAAAACACCGAGTACCGCCGTTACGGTATCGAGGGCATCACGCCGGGTGATGATTACGCGGCCATGCGCCAGGTGCTGCTGCGGCGCTACGGCAAACTGGCCGAGACCCTGCAACAAGCACAAAAGACCGGGCAAACGCCAGCCGGCACCGGTCGCTTGCCGGACCTGGTGCTGGTGGACGGGGGCAAGGGCCAGGTGAGCATGGCGCGTGAAGTGTTTGAGCACCTGGGCCTGGAC
This sequence comes from Rhodoferax sp., assembly GCA_021731215.1. Lineage (GTDB taxonomy): Bacteria > Pseudomonadota > Gammaproteobacteria > Burkholderiales > Burkholderiaceae_C > Rhodoferax. The sequence goes on along the minus strand of JAKFXU010000188.1, from coordinate 3,494 downwards.
CTGTCGCTGATCGTGGGCGTCGAGAAGGGGGAGGGGCGCAAGGTCGGGCTGGAAGAATTGGTGTTTGCCGATGGCCGTGACAAAGTCTATCTGGGCAAAGACTCGGCGGCCCTGATGCTGGTGGCCCAGATTCGCGACGAGGCGCATCGTTTTGCCATCACCGGCATGCGCGCCAAAAGGGCCAAGCTGCGCGTCGATGGCGGCAAACTGGCCGAAATTCCGGGTATTGGGCCCAAGCGCCGCGCCAAGTTGCTACAGCGCTTTGGCGGGGTGCGCGGCGTGACCTTGGCGGGGGTTGAAGATATTGCCGCAGTGGAAGGCATCTCGCGCGAACTGGCCGAGGAGATCTACCGCGCCTTGCACTGATCAAGGGCGGGTCGATTTATTTTTCTGGGGTCGTGCCACAATCACGCCATGTTTTTCACCATTCCGACCATCATGACCTGGACCCGGATCGCAGCGATCCCCCTGATTGTTGGCGTGTTTTATCTGCCGATTGGGCCGGCCAGCCAGAACCTGGTGGCGACTGTCATGTTTGTGGTGTTTGCGGCCACCGACTGGCTCGATGGCTACCTGGCGCGCAAGCTCAATCAGGTCTCGTCCTTTGGCGCCTTCCTGGACCCGGTAGCGGACAAGATTCTGGTGTGTGCCAGTGTACTGGTGCTGGTGCACCTGGGCCGTGCCGACGTCTTTGTGGCGCTCATCATCATAGGCCGTGAAATTGCAATTTCTGCGCTGCGTGAGTGGATGGCCCAGATTGGCGCCACCAAGAGCGTGGCGGTCCATCTGGTGGGCAAACTGAAAACGGTGCTGCAAATGGTGGCCATTCCGTTCTTGCTGTTTGACGGCCTGTTGCTGGGCGTCATCAATACCCGTCTGTGGGGCGTCTGGCTGATCTGGATTGCCGCCGTGATGACGGTCTGGTCGATGGTGTACTACCTGCAAAAGGCGCTGCCTGAAATCCGGGCACGCGTGAAGTAATGACCGGCGATGGTCGCGCCTTGATCCGGGCCATGCCGGTCTTGTTTGTGTTGATCTGGAGTACTGGTTTTATCGTGGCCCGCTATGGTATGCCCCACGCCCCGCCCCTGAAGTTTCTGGCCGTGCGCTACGCACTTTCGATCGCCTGTTTTCTGCCTTGGATCGTGCTGGCGCGGGTCAAATGGCCGGTCAACCGCACGCAATGGGTGCATCTGGGTGTGACGGGGGTCCTCATGCATGCCGGTTACCTGGGCGGTGTTTGGGCCGCTGTGAAGGCGGGCATGGGGTCCGGCCTTTCTGCGCTGATTGTGGGCCTGCAGCCGGTGCTGACGGCGGTGTGGTTGTCCGCCAGCGGTGGCAAAATCGCCGCCCGGCAATGGGCTGGACTGGGCTTGGGTTTGCTTGGACTGGTGCTGGTGGTCTCACGCAAGTTCGGGCAGGGCGGCGAGGCCGACTGGGTGAATCTTTCGTTAGCGGTGGGTGCGTTGTTCAGCATTACCATCGGGACCTTGTATCAAAAGCGTTTTGTGGCACCCTGTGATGTGCGCAGCGCCAATGTGGTTCAGCTCGGCGCTGCATTGCTGGTGACCTTGCCGCTGGCCTTGCTGGAGGTGGAGGCGATGCACTGGAATGCCGAGTTGCAGTGGGCGATGGCCTGGTCGGTGCTGGCGCTGACGCTGGGCGGCAGTTCATTGTTGTATCTGCTGATTCAGCGTGGCGCTGCCACCGCTGTTACCAGCCTGATGTATCTGGTACCGCCCGTGACGGCATTGATCGCCTGGGTGCTGTTTGCCGAGCCGATTACCGCGCTCACGATTGCCGGCACGGTGCTGACTGCGGTCGGCGTCGCGCTGGTGGTTCGTCAGCCCAGGGCGGCGTAGTGGCCGCAGTTGGACCGTGTCGGCCCTATTTTTTGACTATCAATTGAACAGGAAGCATTGATGAGTAAAAGCAGAATCGCTGTCATCGCCGGTGACGGCATCGGCAAGGAAGTGATGCCCGAAGGAATCCGGGTGATGGACGCGGCAGCGCGCAAATTCGGCATTGATCTGCAGTTTGATCACTTCGATTTTTCCAGTTGGGACTACTGCGAGAAGCACAGCCAAATGCTGCCCGACAACTGGAAGGACCAGATTGGCGGCCATGACGCCATTTACTTTGGCGCCGTCGGTTGGCCGGAAAAAATTGCCGACCACGTCTCGTTGTGGGGTTCACTGCTGCTGTTTCGCCGCGAGTTCGACCAGTACGTCAACCTACGCCCCGCGCGCCTGATGCCCGGCATCATTGCGCCGGTGGTGCGGCGCGACGGCAGTCGGCGCGAACCGGGTGAAATCGACATGTACATCGTGCGCGAAAACACCGAGGGTGAGTACTCCAGTATTGGCGGGCGCATGTATCCTGGCACCGAGCGCGAAATCGTGATGCAGGAAACCGTGATGTCGCGCATTGGCGTCGATCGTGTTTTGAAGTTTGCGTTTGAGTTGGCCCAGTCGCGGCCCAAGAAGCATTTGACCAGCGCCACCAAGTCCAATGGCATTGCCATCACGATGCCGTATTGGGACGAGCGTGTGGTGGAAATGGCGAAGGCCTATCCGGACGTGAAGGTGGATAAATTCCACATCGACATCTTGAGCGCGCATTTTGTGCAGCGCCCCGATTTTTTCGATGTGGTGGTGGCGAGCAATCTTTTCGGCGACATCCTGAGCGACCTCGGGCCGGCCTGCACCGGAACGATTGGCATTGCGCCCAGTGCCAATCTCAATCCCGAGCGCAAATTTCCCTCGCTCTTTGAGCCGGTACACGGCTCCGCTCCGGATATTGCCGGCAAGGGTGTTGCCAACCCGATTGGTCAGATCTGGTGTGGTGCCATGATGCTCGATTATCTAGGGCACAGACCAGCGCATGATGCGATTTTGGCGGCGATTGAAAAAGTGTTGGAGCCCCGAAGCGGCGCGCCGCGCACGCCCGATCTGGGCGGCACGGCGCGTACGCAGGACGTCGGGCTGGCGATTGCTGGCGCGCTTTGAGCAGTCCTGGTTTTGTAATGGGATGTGTTACCTGTCCATACCAAAATTCAGCTCGCAATGGACCGCTCTTACGCCTCAAAACCGACTAGAATTCGCCTCCGCGCTGTTTTAATGCGGCATGTCATTTTGACACGGTGAAGACACTTGGCTTTAGTCACAGGCGGCCCGGCAGCAGCAGGATATTTGACGAGACATATCGATTAACTCAGTTTCCATACGAGGGGTTCTTTGTGAATAAAACCGAACTGATTGAGCACATTGCCAAGCAAGCAGACATCTCCAAGGCAGCGGCGACGCGGGCACTGGAGTCGACCATTGATGCCGTCAAAGTTACATTGGGAAAAGGCGACTCGGTGTCGCTGGTAGGGTTTGGTACATTTGCGGTTGGCAATCGCGCTGCCCGCGTCGGCCGCAACCCCCGCACTGGCGTTGCGCTTAAAATCAAGTCTGCCAAGGTGCCAAAATTTCGTCCGGGCAAAGCTTTGA
>JAKFXU010000416.1 GCA_021731215.1 Rhodoferax sp. | reverse complement strand
GCGCATCTCGGACAAGATGAAGTTGGTGGTGCCGTTGATGATGCCGGCAATCCACTGGATGCGGTTGGCGGTCAGGCCCTCGCGCAGCGCCTTGATGATCGGGATGCCCCCGGCCACCGCCGCCTCGAACGCCACCATCACGCCCTTGCTTGAGGCGGCCGCAAAAATCTCGGTGCCGTGCACCGCCAGCAAGGCCTTGTTGGCGGTCACCACATGCTTGCCGGCGGCAATCGCCTCCAGCACCAGCGTGCGCGCAATGCCGTAGCCGCCAATCAGTTCAATCACGATGTCGATGTCCGGATTGGCGATCACGGCGCGCGCATCGCTCACCACCGTGACTCCGTCGCCCACCTGGGCTTGCGCCCGTGCCAGATCGAGATCGGCCACCATGGTGATCTCGATGCCGCGGCCGGCGCGGCGCTTGATTTCTTCCTGATTGCGGCGCAACACGTTGAACGTGCCCGAGCCCACCACACCCATGCCCAGCAGGCCTACTTGAATCGGTTTCATAAAGTTATATCTGCTCAATAAGCCATTAGCCCCCGCGCACTCAGCACGGATGGCGGTTAAATAAAAAGCACATCAGTTGCTGTGCCGCTTGCGGTAGCTCTCCAGAAACTTGGCGACACGAGAAATCGCCTCGCGCAAGTCGTCCTCGTGCGGCAAAAATACAATGCGGAAATGGTCCGGCGTTGGCCAGTTGAAGCCGGTGCCCTGCACCAGCATCACCTTGGTTTCCTGCAGCAACTCCAGAAAGAACTGCTGATCGTCCGCAATCGGATACAGCGTCGGGTCCAGCCGTGGAAACATGTACAGCGCCGCACTCGGCTTGACACAAGTTACGCCCGGAATTGCCGTGATCAGCTCGTACGCCAGGTCGCGCTGGCGCCGCAGGCGACCGCCCTCACCGACCAGGTCATTGATGCTCTGATAGCCGCCCAACGCGGTCTGGATCGCCCATTGGCCGGGCACGTTGGAACACAGACGCATGTTCGAGAGCATGTTCAGCCCCTCAATGTAATCCTTGGCCAGCTTCTTGTCGCCCGACACCACCAGCCAGCCCGCGCGGTAGCCGCAGGAGCGGTAGCTCTTGGACAGCGAGTTGAAGGTGAGCGTGAAAACATCATCCGACAGACTGCCAATGGCGGTGTGGCGCGCGCCGTCGTACAACACCTTGTCGTAGACCTCGTCGGCAAAGATCACCAGACCGTGCTCGCGCGCGATCTGCACGATGGCTTTGAGCAGCTCATCGGAATACAGCGCCCCGGTCGGGTTGTTCGGGTTGATGACCACGATGCCACGGGTAGCGGGCGTGATCTTGGCGCGCAGGTCGCTCAGATCCGGCATCCAGCCATTGGCTTCGTCGCACCGGTAATGCACCGGGGTGCCGCCGGACAGGCTGGCGGCGGCCGTCCACAGCGGGTAATCGGGCGAGGGCAACAGCAACTCGTCGCCGTTGTCGAGCAGCGCATTGGTCGCCATCACGATCAGTTCGCTGGCGCCGTTGCCCAGGTAAACGTCATCCAGCGTAACGCCCTTGATGCCCTGCTGCTGGCTGTAATGCATGACCGCCTTGCGCGCCGCGAAGATGCCCTTGCTGTCCGAGTAACCGGCCGAATTGGGCAGGTTGCGAATCATGTCCTGCTGGATTTCCTCCGGCGCATCAAAGCCGAACACCGCCAGATTACCGATGTTGAGCTTGATGATCTTGTGACCTTCTTCCTCCATCTGGCGCGCCGCGTCCATGATGGGGCCGCGAATGTCGTAACAGACGTTGGCCAGTTTGACTGATTTGCGAATGGTCTTCAAAGTCCCTCCGGACGTGGGTGACGTGGGGCGAAATCTATAATTTGACCACATTTCGGTGCAACACCCTGGCTTTTGATGCAGCGCAGCATCCATTCCCACCCTTTTACAACATGAAGCTTCAACCCGACGTCATTAGCGTGCAATCCATCAGTGCCTACGGCCTCGGCTGGATTTCCGTTGGCAACGAAAAAATCACCGGCAGCGTGGTCATTGGCTCGCGCGGCGAACGCTTCAGTTGGGCCTGCAAGCGCTTCGAAGAGCTGAGCGCAGACCACTTTGCCCAACTGGTGGCCCTGAACACCGAACTGATTATTTTTGGCAGTGGCCCGCGCATCCGGTTTCCCCAGGCGGCCTGGCTCAAGCCGCTGATTGAGCGCCAGACCGGCATTGAAACCATGGACACCCAGGCGGCCTGCCGCACCTACAACATTCTGGCCGGCGAAGGGCGCCACGTCGCCGTTGCCTTGCTGCTGGAAACCACATCGGGATAACACCAGCCCTTGCGCCAAGGGTCAGGCCTGATTTTCAGGGTAAAATTGCATGTTGTAGTCGGGGGCGCCGGAGCGCTGTCAGAGGATAGTGCCCACGACTTGAGCCAATGACGCATCCTGTCACACGAGATTTAAGAACCATGGCGATTGTTGTCAATAAACCCATCCCTGAATTTGAATCCAATGCCACCAGTGGCATCAAAGTCTCCAACACTTCCCACCTCGGTAAAGTCGTCATTCTGTACTTCTACCCGAAGGACAACACCCCTGGCTGCACCACCGAGGCCATGCAGTTCCGCGACAAGTACAAAGATTTTGTCAAGGCCGGTGCCACCGTGTTTGGCGTCTCGCGCGACAACATGAGATCGCACGACGAATTCAAAGCCAAACTCGAACTCCCGTTTGAACTGATCGCCGACACGGAAGAAAAAATGTGCCACATGTTCGGTGTCGTCAAGAACAAAATCATGTATGGCAAAAAGGTCAAGGGCATTGAGCGCAGCACCTTCCTGATTGGGGCCGACGGCACCCTCAAGGAAGAATGGCGCGGTCTCAAGGTGCCGGGCCATGTCGATGACGTACTGAAGGCGGTGAAAGACTTGAAGAAGACTGCCGTCCTTGCCTGAGCCTGAGAAAAAGTGTTGCGCTGGCGTGTGTTGATGCATGCCAAGCTTATGCATAATGGTCGCATGCCATTGATTATCGCGACCGTACCCTCCTTCCCAAAGCCGCCTTGGCCACATGGCGGCTTTGTCACTTCTAAAGCCTGAATTCCATCCACTCTTTGCGAGCAAACTGCCCCATGCCATTGCCAACCGCCCCTGCCAAACGCGCTGCACTGCTGTCCGAGCAAGACTACGATGTACCGGCCCGGCCTGCGCCCAAGGCACGCCAGACCGACGCAGCCCCGACTGAGCCGCTGGCGGCAGAAAAGCCGCAAGCCCGGCAGACGCCTGAGCGCACCGACCGTGCCGCGCCAGCAGCGACCTTGGTGATGGTGCAAGGCGCACCGCAAAGTCGCAGCAAAGCGCCACGCCCGCACGCCCCCGCCCGCAAAAACCGGTCCGCAACCCAAGCACCAACCCCAGTTGAAACAGCGGCCGAAGTCAAACCCAGGAAGACCAAGCACAGCGGCCCGGCCAAGCTGTTCGTGCTCGACACCAACGTGCTGCTGCACGACCCCATGTGCCTGTTCCGCTTTGAAGAACACGACATCTTTCTGCCCATGATCGTGCTGGAAGAACTCGATGCCCACAAAAAAGGCATGACCGAGGTCGCCCGCAATGCGCGCCAGACCAGCCGCACGCTGGATGCGCTGGCCGGCCATCAAGGCGCCGACATCACCGCCGGCTTGTCACTCAACACCACCGGCCACCGGGAAGCCGGCGGCAAGCTGTTTTTCCAAACCCAACTGCTGAACTACACGCTGCCCACCAGCCTGCCGCCGGGCAAGGCGGACAACCAGATCCTGGGCGTGGTGGAGGCGCTGCGCCAGCAATACGCCCCGCGCGAAGTGGTGCTGGTGTCCAAAGACATCAACATGCGCGTCAAGTCGCGCGCACTGGGTCTGGTCACCGACGATTACCAGAACGACAAAACGCTGGAAGACGGTGATGTGTTGTATGCCGGTTCGCTGGCACTGCCCGCCAATTTCTGGACCACCCATGGCCAGGCCGTGGAGAGCTGGCAGCAGGGCGCGCACACTTTTTACCGCATCACCGGCCCGATCGTGCCCAGCCTGCTGATCAACCAGTTCGTCTACTTCGAGTCACCCGGCGAGCCCAGCCTGTACGCCCGGGTCACTGAAATTCGCGGCAAGACCGCCGTCTTCAAAACCCTCAAGGACTACAACCACCTGAAGAACGCGGTGTGGGGCATCACCAGCCGCAACCGCGAGCAAAACTTTGCCCTCAACCTGCTGATGGACCCCGAAGTTGACTTTGTCACCCTGACCGGCACCGCCGGCACCGGCAAAACCTTGATGACACTGGCCGCCGGCCTGACCCAGGTGCTCGACGATCGACGCTATACCGAGATCATCATGACGCGCGCCACGGTCAGCGTCGGCGAAGACATCGGCTTTCTGCCCGGCACCGAAGAAGAGAAAATGGGCCCCTGGATGGGCGCGCTCGATGACAACCTCGAAGTGCTGGGAAAAACCGATACCAGCGCCGGCGAATGGGGCCGCGCCGCCACCAGCGAGCTGATCCGCAGCCGCATCAAGATCAAGAGCATGAACTTCATGCGCGGGCGCACCTTTCTGAACAAGTACGTCATCATCGACGAGGCGCAGAACCTGACGCCCAAGCAGATGAAAACCCTGATCACCCGCGCCGGCCCCGGCACCAAAATCATTTGCATGGGCAATCTGGCCCAGATCGACACCCCCTATCTAACCGAAGGTTCCTCCGGCCTGACCTATGCTGTCGACAGGTTCAAGGGCTGGCAACACGGCGGCCACATTACGCTGGCGCGCGGTGAACGCTCCCGACTGGCCGATTTTGCCAGCGACGTCTTGTAGCCTTAGAAATCGCCACTGCCGCCTGAGGCCATTGACTCGAACTTGGTAATATTTTTCAGGAAGGTCAGCTTCACCACGCCGGTCGGGCCGTTGCGCTGTTTGGCGATGATGACCTCGGCCACGCCCGGCTCCTTGCAGGCGTCCTTGGTGTAGTACTCGTCGCGGTAGATGAACATGATGATGTCGGCGTCCTGCTCGATGGCGCCGGACTCGCGCAAGTCACTCATCATGGGGCGCTTGTCGGGCCGGGTTTCGACACTGCGGTTGAGCTGCGACAGCGCAATCACCGGGCATTGCAGTTCCTTGGCCAGCATCTTCAGGCCGCGCGAAATCTCACCCAGCTCGGTGGCGCGGTTTTCACCGTCGCTGCTGGAGCCGCTCATGAGCTGCAAATAGTCCACCACGATCAGACCGAGCTTGCCGCACTGGCGCGACAGGCGCCGCGCGTTGGCCCGCAGTTCGCTGGAGGTCAAACCGGCGGTTTCATCAATGTGCAGGGAAATGGTGCGCAACTTCTCGATCGCTTCGCTCAAACGCGGCCATTCTTCGTCGGTCAGCTTGCCGGTACGCAAGTGGCTCTGGTCGATGCGGCCGATCGAGCCCACGATCCGCACCGCCAGTTGCGCGGCACCCATTTCCATCGAAAACACCGCCACCGGCAAACCTTCGTTGAGTGCCACATGCTCGGCAATATTGATGGCCAGCGCCGTTTTGCCCATGGACGGACGCGCCGCCAGCACGATCAGGTCGCCGGCCTGAAAACCAGCCGTCATGCGATCAAGGTCGTAAAAGCCGGTCGGCACGCCGGTCACATCATTGGGGTTGTCGGCCATCTCCTGGACCCGGTCCAGCAGCGCCACCACCAACGAGTCCATGGCCTGAAAACCCTGTTTGGTGCGGGCGCCCTCTTCGCCGATGTTGAAGATTTTTTGCTCGGCCTCATCCAGAATCGCCGCCACCGGGCGGCCCTTGGGGTTGAAGGCGTTGGTCGATATTTCATCACTGGCAC
>JAKFXU010000418.1 GCA_021731215.1 Rhodoferax sp. | reverse complement strand
CACAGCAGAATCGCCTCGGCGCCGAGGTCGTAGCCGGCATGCACGTAGTCCTCCACCGCCGCCGTCATCGGCTTGTCCATCATCTCCAGGCCGGCCGGGATGATGCCGGCGGCGATGATGGCGGCGACCGCATCGCCGGCCTTGCGGATATCGTCGAAGCTGGCCATGATGGCGCGCGCCAACAGCGGCTTGGGCACCAGTTTGACCGTGACCTCGGTCGTGATCGCCAGCATGCCCTCGGAGCCGATGACCAAGCTCAACAAATCGAAGCCGGCCGCGTCCAGTGCGTCGGCGCCGAATTCGATCGCCTCGCCCGCCATCGTGAAACCTTTGACCTTGAGCACGTTGTGCAAGGTGAGCCCGTATTTCAGGCAGTGCACACCGCCTGAGTTCTCCGCCACGTTGCCGCCAATGGTGCAGGCAATCTGGCTCGACGGATCGGGCGCGTAATACAAGCCGTGGGCGCTAGCGGCCTCGCTGATGGCCAGGTTGCGCACGCCGCACTGCACCAGCGCAGTGCGACTGAGCGGGTCGATCTTGAGGATCTGGTTGAACTTGGCCAAGGAGAGCGTGACGCCCAGACGATGCGGCGTGGCCCCGCCCGACAAACCGGTGCCGGCACCGCGCGCCACCACCGGCACATCGAGCGCGTGGCAGACGCGCAGCACCGCCTGCACCTGGTTTTCGCTTTCGGGTAGTGCCACCACCAGCGGGCGTTGCCGGTAGGCAGTCAGCCCATCGCATTCGTAGGGCGTGGTGTCTTCCTGGTGCCAGAGCAGGGCATGGGCTGGCAACACCGCCGCCAGCGCCGCGACGACTTGCGCCTGGCGCTCGGCTCTTTGGAGCGAGGCTTGCTGTTCAGGGGAAACGGATGCGTTCATGATGGGCTCCACGCGTCAATAAAAGTAGTTGGGCCAACTGTAGGGGCAAGCCGCCCGGGGCGGTGTGAGGATTTTTTCAAGCTTGCGTGAAAACAGGAACGCTGCAAACCTGATCAGGCCACACTCTTTTTCAACCAATCCGCGAACGCGGCGCACTCCCAGCGGTCCATCATGCCGGTGCGCCAGCACAGGTAGTGCGCATGCGGGCTGGGCACATTGCGGCCAAAAACGGCGTTGCTACCCAGGCGCACCAGCGAGCCATGTTCCAGCCAGGGCGCGCCCAGTTTCAGGCGCACCAGCGCCACCCCCATGCCGGCCGCCGCGCCATCGCACATCAGGCCAATGTCGTTGAACTGGGAGCCGTCCACCGGCTCCGGCCAATCGAGCTGGTTGGCGGCAAACCAGGTGCGCCAGGGCTCCAGCGGACTGCGCAACAGGGTCTCCCCCTCGAGGTCCTGCGGCACCACGAACGGCCCGTGCTCGCGCACATAGGACGGCGAGGCCAGCGGCGTCACTTCGTCCTTGAGCAGGCAGACATGCTCGACGTCGGCATAGCGGCCGCTGCCAAAACGAATCATCAAGTCGGCGTCTTCGGCCACCACGTCGAGCAGCGGAATCGACACCTGCAGCGTCAGGTCAATCTCGGGATAGGCTTCGGTGAACTGGCGCAGGCGCGGGATCAGAATGGAGCGCGCAAACGTGGGCGTGACGGCCAGGCGCAGTTTGCGTTTGCCGGGTGCGGCGGCCGAGCTGGGGAACTTTTGCAGCATGGCCAGGCCATCGCGCACATGGGCCAGGTATTCAATGCCTTCGGTGGTGAGTGAAAAATCAGCGCGTCCGAACAGCTTGGTGCCGATGATCTGTTCCAGTTGCTTGACGCGGTGGCTGACGGCGCTGGGCGTCACACACAGCTCTTCCGCGCTCTGGGTCACGCTGCGCAGGCGCGCCAGCGCTTCAAACGTCAGCAGACATTGAATCGGGGGGATGCGGGCAGCCGTCATGGCGCCATTGTCACACTCTGGAGCCTGTTGCACGCTGGGTACAATCCCGGCCATTCCCAACTCCGCTAGCCCTCCATGTCCAACCGCCTTGCCGTGCTGGCGCAATACCTTATTCCGAAGCAGGCCTTGACCGCCTGGGCCGGGCAGATTGCGCGCGCCCGCGGCGGGAAAATGACGACCCGCCTGATCCAGTGGTTTGTGCGGCGCTACGGCGTCAACATGAGCGAGGCCGCCAACCCCGACCTGGCCAGCTACCCTACTTTCAATGATTTTTTCACCCGCGCCCTGAAAGACGGCGCCCGCCCGCTGGAGCGCGCCGAGCTGATTTGCCCGGTCGATGGCGCCATCAGCCAGTTTGGCGCGATCGAGTGCGATCAGATTTTTCAGGCCAAGGGCCACCATTACTCCAGCACGGCGCTGGTGGGGGGCGATGCCGCGCTGGCGGCCCGGTTCCAGGATGGCAGTTTTGCCACCCTGTATCTAAGCCCGAAGGACTATCACCGCATCCACATGCCCTGCGACGGGCGCTTGAGCCGCATGATTCATGTGCCGGGCGAGCTGTTTTCGGTCAACCCGGCCACGGCCCGTGGTGTGCCGGGCCTGTTTGCCCGCAATGAGCGCGTGGTCTGTGTCTTTGAGTCGGCGCACGGCCCGTGGCTGCTGGTGCTGGTGGGCGCCACCATTGTCGGCAGCATGGCCACCGTCTGGCACGGCGTGGTCAATCCGCCGCGCGGCGGCCAGTTGCGCGAGTGGCGCTATGACGAGGCGCCGGTGCTGCTGCGCCAGGGCCAGGAAATGGGTCGCTTTTTATTGGGCTCAACCGTGGTCATGCTGTTTCCCAAAGGCCCGCTGCAGTTCAACCCGGCCTGGTCGCCCGGCGCGGCGGTTCGGCTGGGTCAGGCCATGGCCAGCCGGCCGGCGTTTACTTGAAAATAACGGTCTTGTGGCCGTTGAGCAGCACGCGGTGCTCGCTGTGCCACTTCACTGCGCGCGCCAGCACCTGGCTCTCGGTGTCGCGCCCCAGCGTCGTCAGATCTTCCACCGTTTTGCCATGCTCCACGCGCGCCACATCTTGTTCAATGATCGGGCCTTCGTCGAGTTCGGCGGTCACGTAGTGGGCGGTGGCGCCAATCAGTTTCACGCCCCGGTCATGCGCCTGGTAGTAGGGTTTGGCGCCTTTGAAGCTGGGCAGGAACGAGTGGTGGATGTTGATGGCACGCCCTGAAAGCTTGCGGCACAAATCATCGCTCAAGACTTGCATATAGCGCGCCAGCACCACCAGCTCCGCCGCCTCGCCCTGAATGATTTCATACTGCCGGGCTTCCACTTGGGCCTTGCTGGCGGCGCTGACCGGCAGGTGATGGAAGGGCACGTTGTAGCTGGCGGCGAGCTGGTAAAACTCGCGGTGGTTGGAAATGATGGCGCGAATGTCGAGCGGCAGCAGGCCGCTTTTCCAGCGAAACAGCAAATCGTTGAGGCAATGGCCTTCTTTGCTGACCAGGATCACCGAGCGCATCGGCTGCGCCCGTGCGTGCAGGCGGCACTGCATCTGAAAGGCTTGCGCAAACAAGTTCAGCTGGTTTTCAAGATCCTCATGCGTCAGTTGGGCACAGGCGAATTGCACCCGCATGAAAAACAGACCCGTGTCCTGGTCGTTGTACTGCGCCGCCTCTTCAATATTGCCGCCGCGCTCCAGCAAAAAACCGGACACCGCGTGCACCAGCCCCAGGCGATCCGGGCAGGACAGGGTCAAAATGTAAACAGGTTTCATAGGGCGTCAATTGTCGCAGGCCCTCGGGGGGTGCGCGCAGGGCTATCGGGCGACGGTTGACGCGGCGGCAGCTTTGCTGCGCTGGGCCAGATACTGAGCGCAATGGTCAATTGGGGGCGCCGGCCGGGTGGCCCAGAACTTATCGAATTGGTCTGACTGTTTTTCGGCGTCAGGAATTGGTTCGCCATGGAGAAGCACCACCCGCAGCGAAAGTTTGGCAGGCAGGTGTTGCGGAACGCCCAGCGATCGATCGACGTGGCCGCTACCGGCCAGCAGCAGCACGGTTTTTCCAGGCCGGGCCAGCTTGGCCACGGTCCGGGCCATGGCAATATCGCGCGCGATCTGAATCCGCGCCATCGGTGCGACCTGCGCTTCAGGTAATAGATTGCAGTGGCCCAGGCGAATTCGTTGATGTTGGGCCGCCAGCGCTGGCGCTGGCAGTAGCGCGTCGAATCCGGGGTCGGCCATGAATTCACGCAAGCCAGTCTTGGGAAGGTTGGCGCCGACGACCGGTATGCCAGCGCGCACGGATGCCATAACGATCGGCCCATAAATGGCCCAGGACCAGCCTCCCTGACTCCATTGCAGGGCCGTTTGCACCGCCGCTTCACCCGCATCGGGCCCCAAGCCCTCGGTCGATTGGCCCTCGCTGGCCATCTCCAGCGCCAGGGCGGCCAGTGTTTGCCGGGCCGCCAGGGTTTCCACCATGAAACGGTGGATGCGCTGGTGATCCGGCGCATCGTGTTGTTCCCCTAACAAAATCGCGTCGGCGGGTAATAGCTGGTCAATTTGAGCGGGATCGGGGTAGCGGGTGCCCGAGCCGGTGGCGCAAGCGGCCAGGCCCAGGACGGCGGCCACGGCCCAAAGATGTTTCAGGTTCATCGACGGCTCAGGCTCACGTTACGAGGGGCGCACGGCTGCGGCGCATGGGCGTGTCAGTGAACAACCACCGGGTTCTGCGCCAGTTCAGCGTATTGCTCCAGCGTGTCTTCAACCTCTTCCTGGGTTGGGGTGTTCTGCTGCCAGGCGGAAATGTGCTGTTGGAACAGCTCGGCCCAGGAGCCGTCCAGATACACCTCTTTGCCAGCGCGTTTGTCCACAATCTCGAAGCCATGGCGCGCCAGTGTGGGGACCGGACGCGCCGGCTTGACGCGCTCACCGTCCGCATCGGACGGCGCATCTGTTGCCACTGCATTGGCCAGCATGTGTGTCACCGAGTAGGTGTCAGAGTCGTAAAGCGTGTGCATGGTGAATTATCCCTCAATCATCGGTTGGACCGAGCTGGCGGCGTAACCAACTATTTCAAGAGTAGGTTCATTTGGGCGGCCAAAGTTCAAGTTCGATACTAGCCTGGCCCCCACGCTTGTCACTTCGTGTACTGCGCTGCCCCCCAAGGGGGCACGCCTTGCTTGGGGCGGCCCGGCGCGGCGGCTAGGGCGGGGCGACGGTTGCCAGCCATTGCTGGTCGATATAGTCGCCGTTGGCGTCGGTGATGCGCAGCCGGACTGGCAAATAGCCCAGGGCCGGAGCCAGCCACAGCTCGACTTTCTGGTCGAAGGGTCGGCGCGGGTTGCGCACCAGTTTCAAAGCGGGCTGTTGGCCAGCCGGCAGTAACAGCGGTTCAGTATCGCCCACGGTGAAAAGCCAGGTGTCGGCGTCGCGCGGGCCGATGGTCTGAATGGTGATGGTGCTGGCGCTGGGGTACTGGTCGGGTGCGCCGGCGATCATGCCCGCCAGTTGCATCAGAATGCTCAAGCGGTCCTGCGCGCCGGCCAACAGGGGTGCATCCGGGGTGTTGGCACTGAAGGTGACGATGCCTTTCTCGCGCACAAAGTGAGCGGCGACTTCGCTGCGGTACCTGTCAGAAAAACGCAGCGGGGCCAGACCCTGCTGCGTAATCTGTCCGCGGCTGGTTTGCACGCGGCTTAGTCCGAAGGCGCTGAACTCCAGTCGCGCCTCAAAATTCTCACCATCCTGTTGCCACAGCAATTCGGAGTTGAGGCTGAAGGGAAACTTGTTGGACGTCACCTGGTATTTGAGTCGTGCCGAGCCGGGCAGCGCGTAGGCCGTCATCAAAGCGGCCGGCTCGCGCAGCGGGCGCGGCGCCGAGGCCAGTGGTTCCGCTTCAGAAACGGGTTCTGGCTTGGGCTCGGGACTCTCGGTGGGGCTGGGTGGCTCTGGACTGGGCTGGTC
>JAKFXU010000417.1 GCA_021731215.1 Rhodoferax sp. | reverse complement strand
CCAGATCGACGTCCTTGCCGCCTTTGCCTCGGTCGCCGTGGAGCGCGGCTACTGCAAGCCGGAGTTCGTGGAGGACATCCGCGTCGAGATCGACGCCGGCCGCCACCCGGTGGTGGAGGGCCAGGTGGAACGCTTCATCGCCAACGGCACGCGCCTGTCCCCTGTGCGCCAACTGCTGCTGATCACCGGCCCCAACATGGGCGGCAAATCGACCTACATGCGCCAGATTGCGGTCATCGTGCTGCTGGCCAGCATGGGCAGCTATGTGCCGGCAGCGGCCTGCCGCCTGGGGCCGATCGACGCCATCCACACCCGCATCGGCGCCGCCGATGACCTGGCCAATGCGCAATCGACCTTCATGCTGGAAATGCTCGAAGCAGCGCAGATTCTGCACGCCGCCACGCCCAACTCGCTGGTGCTGATGGACGAGATCGGCCGCGGCACCTCCACCTTCGACGGCTTGGCGCTGGCCAGCGCCATTGCCACCCAGTTGCACGACAAAACCCAGGCCTACACCCTGTTTGCCACCCACTACTTCGAGCTGACCGAGTTCCCGGCCCAACACCACCGCGCCATCAACGTGCATGTGAGCGCGGTGGAGGCAGGCCGCGACATCGTGTTTTTGCACGAAATCCAGAGCGGCCCGGCGAGCAAGAGCTACGGCATTCAGGTGGCGCGCCTGGCCGGCATGCCCGCCGCCGTGGTGAACCAAGCCCGCCACACACTGCAGGCGCTGGAAACCCAGGCCACGCGAAGCCAGGCCCAGGTCGATCTGTTTGCCGCACCGCCAGCAAGCGAAAGCATGGCTGCCAGCGCGGTCGAGACGGCGCTGGAGGCGATCGACCCTGACAGTTTGAGCCCGCGTGAGGCGCTCGACGCGCTGTACCGGCTCAAGAAGATCAGCACGGCGGCATAGCGGCTGACCGCCCCGGCGCCAACCGAAAATTCCAACTCAAGCTTGACGCACCCAGGATCATGCCGCATGATTGCACGATCAAATCCCAACATCCGACAAGCAGTTGAGGACAGCGCTGAAGGCCTGTCCCGCAAAGTATCAGGAGGCTCCCATGCTGAAAGAAGTCGGCGCCAGCGGCCAGATATCGCTGGGCAAGAAATACGCCGGGCAGTTGTTTGAGATGCAGATCGCGCCCGACGGTGCCGTCACGCTCACGCCGGTCAAAGTCGTGCCCATGGCGCAAGAAGAGCCAGCTACCCATGCCGTGAGCGCCGACGGATGGCTCACGCCGGAGCGCTTGGCACGCCGCGGCGCCGCAGTCGCGCGCTCGCCCAAGCAACGAGAGGCCGCCCGCAACAAGTGGGAAGCCGAAAACAAGGACGCCATTGAGGCCATGAACCAGCGCATCGCGAAGATCGGCTCTCCGGCTCGGCGCATTCACGAATGGCGCAAGACAAAGGCCACGCGCGAGCAGAACGCCACGACCACGCCGACGGATCAAACGGCCTGATGGCTCAATTCGACGTCTATCCCAATCCGGTAGAAGAACTGCGTGCCAGCCATCCCTTCGTGCTGGAAGTTCAGAGCAGTTTTCTCAAGCGGCCCATTGCCGTCATTGCGATCCCCCTGGCGCGCCTCGAATTGAGCAGTGACCCGGTGACCACCCTGAATCCGCGCCTCGACGTTGCGGGGGAAGCACTGGTCCTCGAAACCTTGGCGATTGGCTCCTACGAACCCGGCGAACTGCGCCGCCCCGTTACCAACCTCGCTGCCCACGGTCAAGCGATCTGGGACGCGCTGGACTTCGCGCTGCATGGCTACTAACCCAAACCACCCCATGACCCCGCAAGACTTCATCGCCAAATGGGGCGCACCCAATGGCGTGCCCGGCCCGGCCCATGCGCTCAACGAAGAGCAGGGCGCGCAAAGCCATTTTCTGGACCTGTGCGAGCTGCTCGGCGTGGCCAAGCCCGGCAGCGCCGAGGGCTATTTGTTTGAAGAAAAAAGCCTGCTCATTGGTGGACGCAGCGGCTACGCCGACGTCTTCATGCGCGGCGTGTTTGCCTGGGAGAACAAAGCGCCCGGCAAGAACCTGGACGCCGCGCTCAAGCAATTGCTGACCTACAGCCTGGCCCTGTCCAACCCGCCGCTTCTGGTGGTATCGGACCGGCTCACCATCCGCATCCACACCCAGTTCACCGGCCATCCGAGCCAGACGCATGAGGTGCGCATCGCCGACATGGACCAGCCGGAAAAGCTGGCCCTGCTGCGCCGCATCTGGAGCGCGCCCGAGAGCTTCAAGCCCAGTCTCACCAACCGCGACATCACGGAGGCTGCGGCCAAAAGCTTTTCCACCCTGGCCGAAGGTCTGCGGCGACGGGGTGCTGGCACTCATGCGCGGGCGGGGCAGACGCCGGGGGCTCATGCGCTTCGCTTTTTGAAATCGCACCCAACCTCCGCCCCGCCCACACCTCGGAGCGGCCTCATCACGCCACCCGTCGCCACTGAAGCCGCCTGGCCCAAAGCGAACGCGGTGATTGGGAATCCGCCGTTTTTGGGTGGGAGCAAGAAACGCAGGGAATTGGGCGATGCCTACTTTGAAGCGCTTGACACCGTGTTTACCGGCCGCGTGCCGGGCGGTGCCGATCTGGTGTGCTATTGGTTTGACAAGGCTCGCGTACAAATTCAGTTGGGTCAACTCCAGTCTGCCGGACTGGTGGCAACGCAAGCCATCCGCGCTGGAGCCAACCGTACCGTACTGGAGCGCTTGCTACACACTTCCAATTCGGAACATAATCCTGATCATGGCAACAGTAACATTCGACACGCTGCAGTTGGTAGAGCAATTGCGCACAGCGGGCATTCCACAGGAACAGGCCGAAGCGATGGTGCGCGTGATCGCCAAGAGCCAGGACAGCTTGGTAACCCAGATGGGTTTGGAAGCGGCCTTGATGCCCTTGCGCACCGATCTGGTGGTACTGAAGTGGATGATGGGCTTGATGCTCGCCGGGGTCATGTCGCTGGTGCTCAAGGCTTTCTTCTAAGCTCCGCCCTCACCATCTTCAACGCATGGGCTGACGAGCCCTGGGTCAACAACGGCGCGGCAGTGCGGGTTTCACTGGTGTGCTTTGGCATCGACGCGCTCGCCGCCGAACTCAATGGACAAACCGTGCCCTGTATCCATGCCGACCTGACGGGCGGCGACGGCTTGGATTTGACATCGGCGCAGTCGTTGGTTGAAAACTACGCGGCCGCCTTCAAAGATGCCGAAAAATCAGGCGCATTTGAAATTGACGGCAACTTGGCAAGGCAATGGCTATCTTGTTCAAACCCGCATGGCCGCTCGAACGCCGAAGTACTTTTACCTTGGAGAAACGAATCTGATTTATCTGACAGACCGAAAGACCATTGGGTCATTGACTACGGCGTAAACATGCCATTGAGCGATGCAGCCATGTACCAGGAGCCGTTCAGTTACATCAGCTTGCACGTGAAGCCAGAGCGGGAACAGAACAACGACCGTGGCCGCCGGGAGAACTGGTGGCGATTCGGCCGCAATGGCGCAGACATGCGGCAAGGGGTTTCAGGACTATTGCGGCTGATGGTGACACCTCGGGTGGCAAAATACCGGTTTTTTTCGTGGCTTGCTGCGGCGGTTTCGCCGGACTCACGACTGCTCATCGTTGCCCGCGCCGACGACACAACTTTCGGCATCCTCAGCTCCCGCATTCACGAAGCCTGGTCGCTGGCGCAGGCATCCATGCACGGCGTAGGTAACGATCCGACCTACAACGCCAAGTCCTGCTTCGAAAGCTTCCCCTTCCCCACCGGCCTGAGCCCCGCCGACACAGCGCATCAAAAGATGGAAGAAGTCGCTGGCGGCGCTTGGATACCGGCGGGCCTGGCCGCATCGCCCTACCCGGATCGCATCGAACCCAGGCCCGGCATCACCGTGGCCGACCTGAAGGCGCCGCAGCAACGCACCCTCACCAAACTCTACAACCAACGCCCGGCCTGGCTCACCATGGCGCACCAGCAACTCGACGCCACCGTGGCCGCTGCCTATGGCTGGACCGACTACAGCGCGGAGATGGCCGACGAAGAAATTCTCAAACGCCTGCTGGCCTTGAATCTGGAACGCGTGTGTGGGTGAGGCCATTGAAAAAGATCAGATCCATCAGAACAATTGAAATTAAAAACCATGCCCTTCCTCATCTTCTCCCATGCCAACAGCTTTGCCGCCAGTACCTATGGCGTCATGTTCCAAAGCCTGAAAGCGCGTGGCTTCACGGTCAAGGCGATCGAGAAATTTGGCCACGATGCCAAATACCCGGTCAGCAACAACTGGCCGCACCTGGTGCAGCAATTGCTGGACTTCACGCAGGCTGAAGTGAAAAAAGCCGGCGCGCCGGCCTTTCTGGTCGGCCATTCCTTTGGCGGCTTTGTCAGCCTGATGGCCGCCGCGCAGGCGCCCGAGTTGGCGCGTGGCGTGCTGCTGGTGGACTCGCCGATTCTGGGCGGCTGGCGCGCCACCACCCTGGGCGTCATCAAGAGCGCGCAGATGGTGGGTTCGGTGTCGCCCGGCGCCGTCAGCCTGCGCCGGCGCACCAGTTGGCCCAGCCAGCAGGCGGCACTGGAGCACTTTCGCCACAAGAAAGCGTTCGCCAGGTGGGCGCCGCAGGTGCTGCAGGACTACATCGCGCACGGCACCCATGACGAGGGCGAAGGCGACGACAAGAAGCGGGTGCTGAGCTTTGACCGCGCGGTCGAGACCGCCATCTACAACACCCTGCCCGACAACCTGGACCGCCTGCTGCGCCGCCACCCGCTCAAGTGCCCGGTGGCGTTTATCGGCGGCACGCACTCGCTGGAGATGAAGCAGGTCGGCATGGCCATGACCGAGAAAATCACCAAAGGCCGCATCATGATGCTCGACGGCAGCCACCTGTTTCCGATGGAGCAACCGATTGCCACCGCCGCCGCGATCGAGGCCGCGCTGCTGAACTTGCAGAGCCTGGCCTGAACGGGCGCAGCCGGGGCTGGCAAACGATCAGGCGGCCCAGGTGACGACGCCACTCCAGGCGGTGATCAGCACCACCACGCCGAACACAATGCGGTACCAGGCAAACGGCACAAAGTCGTGGGTTGAAACGTAGCGAATCAGCCAGCGAATGCACAGCAGGGCGGAGAAAAATGCCATCACGGTGCCGACCGCAAACAGCGGCCAGTCGTCCCAGCGCAACAGCTCGCGCTGCTTCCACACGGAATAGGCACCGGCCCCCATCAGGGTCGGAATACCCAGGTAGAAGCTGAATTCAGTGGCGGCCTTGCGCGAAAAGCCCAGCATCAGGGCGCCAATGATGGTGGCGCCGGAGCGGCTGGTGCCCGGAATCAGCGCCAGGCATTGCAGCAAGCCGACTTTGAGCGCATCGGCGTAGCTCATGTCGTCCACCGTCTCGACCCGCGCGTGGCGCTTGCCGGCCAGATCGAGCGCGCCGTAGCGCCGTCGGTGGCGGTGCTCGACGGCCAGGATGATGAAGCCGCCGACGATGAAGGCCATGGCCACCGGCACCGGGCTAAACAGATTGGCCTTGATCACCGCACCGAAGGTCAGACCCAGCACCACGGCCGGCAGGAACGCGATCAGCACGTTGAGCGCGAAACGCTGCGCCACCGGGTCGTGCGTGATGCCCAGCACGGTGCGGCGCAGGCGCGCGCGATACTCCCAGATCACGGAAAACATGGCGCCGGTCTGGATCGCAATCTCGAACACCTTGGCCTTTTCGCCGGTGAAATCCAGCAGCGAGCCGGCCAGAATCAGGTGCCCGGTGGATGAAATGGGCAAGAATTCGGTCAAACCCTCGACCACGCCCATGACGGCGGCTTTGACCAGCA
>JAKFXU010000436.1 GCA_021731215.1 Rhodoferax sp. | reverse complement strand
CTTGCGGGCAGTACCCGCCGCGTTGTCACGCCTTGCCAGAACACCCCATGACGACCCACTCGGGCACGTCCAACTGCGGTTTCTAGGTTGAAGAGGCGCATCCGGCCCGAGCTGGTCGATCTGTCGCGTCCCGACTGCAGCGAAAAAATTGCCACGCGTGAAGACCCGGCCCAGTGGCGCTTCTCTGATCTCAATGAATTGTGGATGGGGCCCCCGCCAGCGCCCGGCTGACGATCTACCTCAACGCTTTTGATACTGCGTTTTGCCAAACAGGATGTCGCGCTCCCTGTCACCGGTCAGTGGCTTGCGCAGCGCGGCCAGCACGGCGACGCCACGCTGCACGGCTGGGCGCTGCCCAATCTTGTCGAACCAGGCCTTGAGTTGCGGATAGTCGGCCCAGTCAATGCCCTGGTTCTGCCAGCTGCGCAACCAGGGGAAGATGGCGATGTCGGCAATGGAATAGCTGTTGCCGGCGATGTAGCGGTGGCTTGTCAGTTGCTGGTTCATCACCGTGTACAAACGTTTAGCCTCGTTGCTGTAGCGGTTCACCGCGTATTCAATTTTTTCCGGCGCATAAATGCGGAAGTGATGGGCCTGGCCCAGCATCGGGCCGACGCCGCCCATCTGGAACATCAGCCACTGCAGCACCTCGAATTTTTGCCGGTCGGTCTTGGGCAGAAACTTGCCGGTTTTGGCAGCCAGGTACAGCAGGATCGCGCCGGATTCGAACAGGGAGATCGGTTTGCCGTCCGGACCGTTCGGATCCACCAACGCCGGGACCTTGTTGTTGGGACTGATTTTCAAGAATTCCGGCTGGAACTGGTCGCCGGCCCCAATGTCAATCGGGTGGGCCTGCCAATCGCGACCCAGTTTGAAGCCACATTCCTCCAGCATGATGTGAACTTTGTGCCCGTTGGGGGTTGGCCAGGAATAGACGTGGATCATGGGATGCCTCGTTGACGTGGGAAAAGCGCTTTCGCCATCGTCGGGTAGACGTTAGCAGCTATTAAAAAAGGAGAGTTCATCACCGGGTGATTGTTGAACGCTTGCAGTTTAATCGCCGCTGCCAACCGCCAACCGCCAACCGCCAACCAGCCGTAGGGTGGGCAAAGCGAAGCGTGCCCACGGTCACGAGGGGTTGACCGCGTACTTGCCGAGTTCGGCCTTGGCAATGGAATTGCGGTGCACCTCGTCCGGACCGTCGGCAAAGCGCAGGGTGCGCGCGCTGGCGTAGGCGTGGGCCAGCGGAAAGTCATCGCACATGCCGCCACCGCCATGCACCTGGATCGCCCAGTCGATGACCTGGCAGGCCATGCTGGGTGCCACCACCTTGATCATCGCAATCTCGTTCTTGGCAAATTTGTTGCCGCCCATGTCCATCATCCAGGCCGCCTTGAGCGTCAGCAGACGCGCCATGTCGATCTTGCAGCGCGCTTCGGCAATGCGCTCCTGGGTCACCGTCTGCGCTGCCACCGTCTTGCCAAAGGCAACACGGGATGAAGCGCGCTTGCACATCAATTCCAGGGCGCGCTCGGCCAGGCCAATCAGGCGCATGCAGTGGTGGATCCGTCCCGGTCCCAGGCGACCTTGGGCGATCTCGAAACCGCGGCCTTCGCCCAGCAGAATGTTGCCCGCCGGCACCCGAACGTTCTCGAACAGCACTTCCATGTGGCCGTGCGGGGCGTCGTCGTAACCCATCACGTTGAGCGGACGCAGCACGGTAATGCCGGGCGTATTGGCGGGCGCCAGCACCATGCTTTGCTGTGAGTGGCGGGCGGCCTTCGGGTCGGTCTTTCCCATGACGATGTAGACCGCGCAGCGTGGGTCACCGGCACCGGAAGTCCACCATTTTCGGCCGTTGATCACGTATTCATCGCCCTGGCGCTCGATGCGGGTCTGGATGTTGGTGGCGTCACTGGAGGCGACCTCGGGCTCGGTCATGGCAAAGGCGGAGCGGAACTTGCCCTCTAACAGTGGCTTGAGCCAGCGCGCCTTATTTTCCTCGGAGCCGTAGCGGGCAATGGTTTCCATGTTGCCCGTGTCGGGCGCCGAACAGTTGAAGACCTCACTGCTCCACATCACACGGCCCATGATTTCGGCCAGCGGCGCGTATTCCTGATTGGTCAGGCCCGCGCCTTCGTAGCCCGAGGCGGCGGCGCTGTCGACCGGCAGAAAAAGGTTCCATAAGCCAGCGGCCTGCGCCTTGGGCTTGAGTTTTTCAATGACTTCCAGGGGTGTCCAGCGTTTGCCGGCTGCCGTGTTGGCGGCAATTTCAGCATGGAAGGCACCCTCGCCCGGGTAGATGCAGTCGTTCATGAACGCCAGCAGTTTGCTTTGCAGTTCTTTGGTCTTGGGTGAGTAGTCAAAGTCCATGGTGTCTCCTGTAATGAGTGTGTGATCGAGAGATGTGTCAAAGTTGGCTTCAGGCCTGCTGCGCGAACTTCCAGGCCATTTGCGCCAGTGGTCTGGCGCCGGCGCCCGAGCTGGCAGCCTGCGCGCTGGCGGCAGTGCCGGCTTCGACGCGCTTGGCGATGCCTTGCAGAATGGCGGCGATGCGAAACAGGTTATAGGCCATGTAGAAATTCCAATCGGCCTTGAGCGCCTCGGGCGTGACCAGGCCGGTACGCTCGCAGTAAAGTCGGATGTACTCGTCCTCCGATGGGATGCACAGACTGGCCAAGTCGAGCCCGCCGATGCCGCGAAATGCCCCAGGCGGTATATGCCAGGCCATGCAGTGATAGCTGAAGTCGGCCAGTGGATGCCCCAGCGTGGACAGCTCCCAGTCCAGCACCGCCAGAATGCGCGGCTCGGTCGGATGGAACATCAGGTTGTCGAGTCGGTAGTCACCGTGCACGATGCTGACCATGTGCTCGGCCCGTCCCATCGCCGGAATGTGCTGTGGCAGCCAGGCCATGAGCTGGTCCATTTCTTCAATCGGTTGCGTGATCGACGCGACGTATTGCTTGCTCCAGCGGCCGATCTGGCGCTCGAAATAATTGCCAGGTTTGCCATAAGTGCCAAGCCCACGCTCTGAGAAGTTAACCGTATGCAATGCGGAAATGACGCGATTCATCTCCTTGTAAATTTCACTGCGCTCGGATGGTGTCATGCCCGTCAGGGACTGGTCCCACAGGATGCGGCCCTGCATGAACTCCATGATGTAGAAGGCGCGGCCAATCACAGCTTCGTCTTCGCACAGGCAGTGCATGCGGGGCACCGGCACATCGGTCCCATATAAGCCACTCATGACGGCAAACTCGCGCTCGATGGCGTGCGCCGAGGGCAGCAACTTGGCTACCGGGCCGGGCTTGGCACGCATGACGTAGCTTTGCGACGGGGTATTGAGCTTGTAGGTCGGGTTGGACTGACCGCCCTTGAATGATTCCACGGTTAACGGCCCGGCGAAGTCCGGCAGGTTTTTACTCAACCATTGGGTTAATGCATCAACGTCAAAAGCCTGCTTGTCGGAGACCGGCCGGGTGCCAACGAAGTGGTCAAATTTACTCATGGTGCTTGTTTTGGAGTGCTAGTTATCGGCTTCAATGATGCGCATCAAGGCGTCGCGATCCCGAATCACCAGGCCACCCGGTTCGATCCGAATGGCGTTGTCCCGCTCCATCGATTTGAGCTCCTGATTGACCCGCTGGCGAGAAGCGCCGAGCAACTGCGCCAGCTCTTCCTGCGCCAGTTGCAGGCCAATGCGCATTTCGCGTCCGTCGCTCAGAGAGGGCACCCCGTAGCTTCGAACCAGATGCAGCAACTGCTTGGCAAGTCGAGCCCGCAGCGGCAGCGTGTTGAGGTCTTCGACCAAACCATACAACTGGCGGATGCGCCGCGCGTGCAGTCGCAGCAATGCCTCGTACAGCTCGGCGTGGATGGCCAGAATTTTCTTGAAATCGGCTTTGGCTACACACAATATGGTGGTGTCGCCATGCGCATAGGCATCGTGGGTGCGCCGGTCGCCGTCGAAGATGGCGACATCGCCAAACCAGATGCCCGGCTCGACATAGGTCAGCGTGATCTGCTTGCCCGAAATCGAGGTCGAGCTGACCCGCACCGCGCCGCGCGCGCAGGCGATCCACTCCTCCGGTGGCTCGCCGCGGGCCGCTATCAGATCTTCGTCCTGGTGTCGTTTGACGTAGGCGCATCGCAGTATGTCGTGTCGCAGGGAGGGAGAGAGGGTTGAAAACCAGCGACCGGAATTGATCGCCTCGCGTTCCTCGATGGTAAGAATAGGATCAATCATGGCCTGTCCTTTGGGTGACTGAAGATCTGGCCATTGTCACCCGATCAGGGGTGTTTTTGCCTAGGGGTTGTCACCTGCGTGTCTGCGAAACTTGTTCGCAGCCTTGGGCCTTGACGCTATTCGAAACGTGGCGGCGTCTTGCTCAGGAACGCCGCCATGCCGATGCCGGCATTGGCATGGTGAAGATTGCGCACGAAGTGATCGCGCTCACGCGCCAGTTGCTCCGCCAGCGTGGACTGGGCGGCGTCGTTGATCAGCGCCTTGATGCTGGCCAGCGCGTTGGGCGCCCGCTGGTTGAGTCGCTCTGCCAGGGCCAGCGCCTCGGACAGGGCCATGCCAGGTGCGCTTACCCGGTTGATCAGTCCGAGCGCGTGCAGCCGTTGCGCCGTCACGCGCTCAGCCCCCATCAGCAATTCGTTCACCAGTTGGCGCGGCAGGGCGCGGCTCAGGCTCCAGCTGGCGCCGCCATCGGGCGACAGCGCGATGTTGCTGTAGGCCATGACGAACACCGCATCGTCCGCTGCGACGATGAAATCGCAGGCCAGAGCCAGGGAAAAGCCGGCCCCGGCGGCCGCGCCTTCGACTGCGGCAATGACAGGCTTGGGAAAGGTCCGAATCGCTTCGATCCAGTCATGCAGGGCGTCGATGCTGTGCGCCTGCACGCTCGCCGGCTGTTGCCGGTTGGCCTGCAAACGCTGCAAGTTGCCGCCGGCGCTGAACCGGCTGCCTTCGCCCACAATGATGACCGAGCGAATCTCGGCCGAGCTCTCAGCCAGGCTCAGGGCTTCAATGCCTTCGGTGTAAATTTCCGGGCCCAAGGCGTTGCGCTGCTCGGGGTTGGACAGCGTCAGCACCAGCGTCTGGCCCTGGCTGCTGCGTTTGAGTTCGGCGCTCATGGTCAGGGCGCTCTTATTCTTCTTCGTGCAGCAGGCTCAGGCCGATGGCGCCGCGTCGGCGCAACCAGGGGCTGGGGCGATAGCGCGGGTCGCCATACACGGTTTGCAGGTTGAACAGCACTTCGAGCAGGTTGGTCGGGCCATACCGATTGCCCATCGCCAGCGGCCCGGCCGGATAGCCCAGTCCGAGGGTTACCGCGGTTTCCAGATCGGCGGGCGAGCAGATGCCTTGCTGGCAGATGTCAGAGGCAATGTTGACGATGGTCGCCACCACCCGCTGCGACACAAAACCGCCGCTGTCCCGAATCACGCTCACCGCTTTGCCGTCACGCGCCAGCAGCGCGTGCGCGGCCGCGCGCATATCGACCCGCGTGGCCGGGTTGGTGGCCAGCACCCGGCGTTTGCTGGCGGCATCATCGACCAGCATGTCAATGCCCAGGGTGCGGGCCGGGTCGAGGCGCTCGACCACGGCCATGGTGGTGACGTCAAAACCCAGTGGCGCCACCAAAATCAGGGCCAGCGGCGAGGGCGCGGCGCCGGTCTCGATGGTGGCGCCCAGGTTCTTGAGCAGCAGCAGCAGTTCGGCGCGACGTGCCGCGCGTGGCGACACCCATACTGGCGGCATGTCGTCTACCTGCGGCGGCGCCGGTTCCGCGCTGATCTGGGCCTTGCCGTCCGTGTAGCGATAAAAACCTTCGCCGACTTTTCGGCCC
>JAKFXU010000280.1 GCA_021731215.1 Rhodoferax sp. | reverse complement strand
TATGACCGCATGGTCAAGGCCAATCTCATCGGCGCCGACACGCTGCGCATTCTGGCCCGCCAGGAACTGCCCGGCCCGCCGCTGACCTATCGCAAGGACATGCCCGCCGAACTCAAGAAAAAAATCCAGGACGCCATCGTCAACGCCCACAAGGAGGGCGTGAAGGTGTCTGGTTTCGGCAGTGTTACCCGCTACGACGCGATCACCCCGGCCTCGTACCAGGTGGTGCGCGACATGGTGACGGAACTCGGCCTGAAGAAAGAGCAACTGCTCAAGTAACCCGGACGGGGTGGGCGACGCGCGTCGTTCGCCCCGTCTCATCAAGGAGATAGTCATGTCTGCCATTTCGATTGAATCCGTGACCAAGCGCTTCCCGAACGGCTTCGAGGCGCTCAAGGGCATCAGCACCGAAATCGACGCCGGGAGTTTCACCGTGGTTCTCGGGCCGAGCGGCGCCGGCAAATCCACCTTGCTGCGGCTGCTCAACGGCCTGGAGACTTCGACCGGCGGCAGCGTGCGGATTGCCGGAGAAACCCTGGTCAAGGGCAATCTTCGCAAGCTGCGTTCCAGCGTCGCCATGGTGTTCCAGCAGTTCAACCTGGTCGATCGCCTGTCGGTGGTCACCAACGTCCTGACCGGGCGCCTGGCGCACCGTTCCTGGGTGGGCAGCGTGTTTTACCTGTTCCGCAATGAAGACATGGCGGTTGCCCAGCAAGCCCTGGCGCGCGTCGGGCTCACCGACAAGGCCTGGAGCCGGGCCGACAAGCTCTCGGGCGGGCAGCAGCAGCGCGTGGGTATCGCCCGTGCCCTGGCGCAGCGGCCCAAGGTGATCCTGGCCGACGAACCGGTGGCGAGTCTCGATCCGGTCTCCAGCGAGGAAATCATGGCCTTGCTGCGCGAAATCTGCGACCGCGACGGCATCACCGTCGTCGTCAACCTGCACCAGGTCGATCTGGCCAAGCGCTTCGCCGACCGCATCATCGGCATGAACAGCGGCCGCGTGGTGTTCGACGGCGCCCCCGCCGCATTGACGCCGCAGGCCCTGCGCACCATTTACCAACGCGAAGGCATGGAACATGACAACAGTCTCGACCTGGCGCTGGCCTACGCCTAGCGGCCTGCCGCCGCTGCCCGCCGTCGCTTCGCTGGGCGCGGTGCTGGGGGCGATGTGGCTGACCGCGTCGCTGGTGGAGGTGGACTTCGTCCGCCTTGCCGGCTCGCTGGGCAAGATGGCGGAGTTCGCCGGCCACTTTTTCATGACGCCGGACTGGGCCTACCTGCCGCAGTTGTTCGACAAGATGCTGGAGACCATCGAGATGGCGGCGCTGGCGACGGCGATTGCGATCGTGGTGAGCCTGCCGCTGGGCGTGCTGGCGGCGCGCAACGCCACGCCCCACATCGCGGTGTATCGCGTGGTTCGTGATCTGCTGAGCCTGATGCGCGCCCTGCCGGAACTGGTGTGGGCGCTGGTGTTCGTCTCGGCCGTGGGGCTGGGGCCGCTGCCCGGCGTGATGGCGCTGGCCCTGGTGACGGTCGGCTTCATGGGCAAGTTCTTCGCCGAAGCCATCGAGGTGGTCGATCACAAGCCGGTGGAAGGGGTGCGGGCGCACGGCGCCGGCTGGCTGCAGGTGCGCGTGTTCGCCATGCTGCCGCAGGCGCTGCCGGATTTCGTCGGCACGGTGATGTACATCCTCGACCACAACCTGCGCGCGGCCACCATTCTCGGCCTGGTCGGCGCGGGCGGCATCGGCTACGACCTGGTGATGTCGATGCGCCTGTTCCAGTATGACCGGCTGATATTGATCGCGCTGGCGATTTACCTGGTGGTGACATTACTGGATCTTCTGTCGGACCAGTTGCGCAGCCGCATCATTCACGGAGCGCGGGCATGAACAAAATCAGCAAAATCCATGCGGCTTCGCCGGTGCCGGCCTTGCCGCCCCGGCCGGCCAACCTGTTCCCGGTGTGGCTGGCAGCCGTGCTGGCGGTGCTGTGGCTGATCGTGCAGGACCTGGAGATTTCGTTCGAGACGCTGGTCTACGGCGTGGCGGACATGGGCGAATACTTCAGTCGGTACAGCGCGCCCGACTTTTCAGACTTGTCTAGATATCTGGCATTGATGGGCATCACGCTGGCTACAGCCTTGTGGGGAACGGTGTTTGCGCTGGTCGTGGGTTTTTTCCTGGCGCCGCTGGCGGCACGCAATCTCACGCCGCATCCGCTGGTCTATCGCGCGGCGCGCGAGGTGCTGAATTTCATGCGCGCCATGCCCGACCTGCTGCTGGCCTTGATCTTCGTGGCGGCGCTGGGATTGGGGCCGCTGCCGGGGGCGCTGGCGCTCGGCGTGCATACCGCCGGCTTCCTCGGCAAGTTCTTCGCCGAAAGCCTGGAGCGCGTCGACCAGGGGGTCTATGAAGGCGTTGCGGCCACCGGCGCGAATTTCCCGCAGCTCGTCATGTACGCCGGCTGGCCCTCGATCCTGCGCGAGGCGCTGGGCTTCACCCTCTACATTCTGGACCGCAACGTGCGCATGGCCGCGGTGCTCGGCCTGGTCGGCGCCGGCGGCATCGGGCTGGCCTTGAACGACACGGTGAGGATGTTTGACTACGGCAAGTCGGGCGCG
This sequence comes from Rhodoferax sp., assembly GCA_021731215.1. Taxonomy (GTDB): domain Bacteria; phylum Pseudomonadota; class Gammaproteobacteria; order Burkholderiales; family Burkholderiaceae_C; genus Rhodoferax. The sequence continues at coordinate 3,267 of JAKFXU010000280.1, read as the reverse complement.
CTGATCCTGGTCATCCTGGTCACCATTTTGATCATCGACTACGCATCGGCGTGGCTGCGCAGGAAACTCGGCTGATCAACCTGGGCCGCAAAGAACCGCTATCTGAAAGCACTCACCCATGACATTTACCCACCCCATGCCCGAGGGCATGCCGACGCGCGCCCAATGGCCGCCTCTGTTGCTGGCTTGCCCGCCCGAGTCGGTGCGCGCCCTGGCCCGCTGCCTGTGCGAGCAGCACGCGGTGCAAGATATTCAATTGCCCCAAGCGGGTCTGGCCCTGCTCAAGCTGCGCGACAGCGCACAGGGTGAGGCCTATTACCCCGGCGAAGTGCCGCTGGCCGTGGCCCGCGTGCGCGTGACCAGCGCCGATGGCACCTTGTCCGAAGGCGCGGCGCAGTTGCTCGACGACCGCGCCAGCCTGGCGCGCGCCATCGCCGTGATCGATGCCGTGCTGGCGGGCCAGTTGCCTGGTCATGAAGAAGCGCTGCCGGTGCTGGCCGTCGGCCAGGAGCGCCTGGCTGAACAAAAGGCACAGCGCCAGGCCTTGCTGGCGACCACGCGTGTGGATTTTTCGCTGCTGGGCACAACAGAGGAAGACGATGACGAATGAAGTGACAGATCAAGACCTGCAAGCCTGGGGCCCGCAGCGCCAGCAAGCCGTGTTTCGCCAGTTGATGCGCGCCTTCAGTTTTCCGGGCCGCATTGAAACCCTGGCGGGCGAAGCCGCGCTGACGCAGACGCTGGCGACGCTGGTCGACAGCGAGGTCACGCTGGCCGACCCGCAGCAACTGATCGACATGTTGACGCGCCAGCGCCTGCAAACCCGCATGACGGGTGCCGAGCGCGCGCAATTCATTGTGGCCGATGGCGGCCTGCCACCGGCCTTCGAGCCCAGCCTGGGCACGCTGGAGTCGCCTGAGCTGGGCGCCACGATCTTGCTGCAAGTCGCCAAGCTGGGCGAGGGTTCGGCATGGCAGTTGACCGGCCCCGGCATCGCCGCCAGCCAGTCGCTGGCCATCGCCGGGCTTGACCCCGCCTGGATAGCGCGCCGCCGGTGCTGGAACGAAGGTTTCCCGCTGGGCGTGGACCTGGTCCTGATCGACCGCAGCCGCGTTCTTGCGCTGCCCCGAACCACGTCCATCATATCCACCACGCCCGCCACCCGCATCACCGCACAAGGAGAAAGATAATGGGTTATGTTGCCATCAAAGGCGGCGGGCGCGCCATCGAAGGCTCGCACGCCGCCGTCGAAGCCCTGCGCACGGCAGAAGGCGCTGCGGGCTCGCCCTTGTCGCTGTCCGCCATCGAGCACCAGTTGCGCCTGCTGACCTCGCGCGTGGTGTCCGAGGGCGGGCTCTACCACCCGCGCCTGGCGGCACTGGCCATCAAGCAGATGCAGGGCGACACGCTCGAAGCCGCTTTTGCCCTGCGCGCCTACCGCTCGACCAAGCCGCGCCTGCTGGAGATGCCGGTGCAGGACACCTCGAAGATGCGCCTGATCCGGCGCATCTCCTCGGCCTTCAAGGACATTCCGGGCGGCCAGATGCTGGGGCCGACTTACGATTACGCCTTGCGCCTGATGCGGCTGGACCTGGCGAATGAGTCGCCCGAGGCGTTTCGCGGCGTTGCCAGCCGCTTCATGGGGCAGCGCCCGGGGGCGGACCTGCCCGACACCTTCCCCAAAGTGCTCGATGCCCTGCGCGCCGACGGCCTACTGCCGCCGCTGGCATCACGGCCAGCGGATGCCTTTGACATCACCCGCGAGCCGCTGGTGTTTCCGGTGCCGCGCTCGGCGGCGCTGGCCACCATGGCGCGGGCCGAAACCGGCTCGCTGCTGGCCATTGCGTACTCCAACATGCGCGGCTACGGCGACGTGCACCCGACCATTGCCGAACTGCGCGTGGGCTACCTGCCGGTGATGCTGCCGCACCCGGTCACCGGTGAGTTGATCGAGGCCGGCGAGGTGCTGATGACCGAATGCGAGGTGGTCGCCATGTACGAAGGCGACGACAACGACGGACCGCCGGTTTTCACCCTCGGCTATGGCGCCTGCTTCGGGCACAACGAGGTCAAGGCCATCGCCATGGCGATTCTCGACCGCGCGCTGCAAAAAGGCATGCGCGACGGCCCCAGCAACCCCTCGGAAGACCCGGAATTCGTGCTGCTGCATGTCGACGGCGTCGATTCGATGGGTTTTGCCAGCCACTACAAGATGCCGCACTACGTGACCTTCCAGTCCGACATGGACCGCCTGCGCACCACGCAGGGAAAAGCCGCGCAAAGCAAGGCCACGCAGTCCACGGCAACGATCACGAAAGGAGTCCCGGCATGAACCCCGGCTACGAACTGCCCCAGGATGAGGCCGCCTACAGCTTCGGTTTTCTCGACGACTACGCCAAGCGCGAGGTGCGCCGCTGCATCCTCAAGGCCATCAGCATCCCCGGCTACCAGACACCCTACGCCTCGCGCGAGATGCCCATGGGCCGGGGCTTTGGCACCGGCGGCCTGCAAGTCACCTTGTCGCTGATCGGGCCGGACGACAGCCTCAAGGTGATTGACCAGGGCGCCGACGATTCGGTCAACGCGGTCAATTTGCGCCAGTTTGTCGAGCTGACCTGCCCCGGTGTTGATACCACCGAGCGCACGCAGGAGGCCACGCTGATCCAGTCGCGCCACCGCATTCCCGAGACGCCGCTGACCGAGGTCCAGGTGCTGGTGCTGCAGGTGCCGTACCCCGATCCGCTGGTGGTGGTTGAGCCCTCGGAAGCCCGGCGCAAGGTGATGCACGGCGAGGGCGACTACGCGCGGCTGCTGACCAAGCTGTACGAAGACATCGTGCAGTTCGACGAGATCACCATCTCGCACCGCTACCCCACGCGCATCAACGCGCACTATGTGATTGACCCGAGTCCGATCCCGCGTTACGACGTGCCGCAGTTGCACCAGTCCAAGGCACTGGTGCTGCTGGGCGCCGGGCGTGAAAAAAAGATCTATGCGGTGCCGCCCTACACCAAGGCCGAGCCGCTGGTGTTCGACGACGTGCCGTTTCGCGTCGAGGACTTCCGCGATGCGGATGGCCAGCGCCGCGCCTGCGCGCGTTGCGGGTCCACCAGCTCCTTTCTGGACGAAATCATCCAGAGCGATGGCCACGGGGCCGATCACACAAGCTGGCAGTGCTCGGACTCCGATTACTGCGGCCAGCAACTGGCCGCGCACGCCAGCCCGGCGGAGATGCGCGCATGAAAAAAATTCTGGAAGTCCGTGGCC
>JAKFXU010000281.1 GCA_021731215.1 Rhodoferax sp. | reverse complement strand
CAATTACATCGCCAAGGGTTTCGCGATGGGACGCGTGTGACAGGAGATCAGCATGTTTGAATGGATGGCCTGGACCACCCCGGTGGCGGTATTTTTTGGCTGCATTGGGCTCATGCTCGGTGGCATGACGGTTTGGGAAATCAAATCTCCAACCGCACTGCGACGGGGCTTTCTGCCGATCGAGACGACGCGTGGCGACCGGCTATTCATCGGCCTATTGGCTGCAGCCTATATCAACCTGGCTTTCGTGGGCCTGAGCGGCTGGATGTCTGAGTGGTTGGCACTGGAGACTGACCCGTCGATCTGGATCAGTTTTGTGGCTTCCATGGGCTTGCTCGCATTCATCATGCGCAAGGGCTAGCCAGCAAAGGGCAAAGGAGCGGCTTGTTCCCCCCTGGAGCCGTTGCAGCCTTCCAAACAGGGGTTGTTTTTAGATCTGAGGAGAATGGCAATGAAGTTGAGGTATTCCGTATTGGCGGTGGCGGTGGCATCTGCCCTGTCGAGCCAAGGCTGGGCTGATGAAGCCGCAGCCAAAAAGTGGATTGATAGCGAGTTCCAACCTTCGACGCTGACCAAGGCCCAGCAAACCGCGGAGCTGAAATGGTTCATCGATGCGGCCAAAAAGTTGAAGGCCAAAGGCGTGAAGGATATCTCGGTCGTGTCCGAAACAATTTCCACGCACGAATATGAATCCAAGACGCTCGCCAAGGCGTTTGAAGAGATCACCGGCATCAAGGTCAAGCATGACCTGATTGGCGAGGGCGACGTGGTCGAGAAATTGCAAACCTCGATGCAGTCGGGCAAGTCGATCTATGACGGCTGGATCACCGACTCCGATTTGATCGGCACCCACTACCGCTACGGCAAGATCATGAACCTGACCGACTACATGGCAGGCAGCGGCAAGGAGTGGACCAACCCCGGACTGGACATCAAGGATTTCATCGGCACCAGCTTCACGACAGCGCCCGACGGCAAGCTGTACCAGTTGCCTGACCAGCAGTTCGCCAACCTGTACTGGTTCCGCGCCGATCTGTTCGCCAAGCCAGAGCTAAAGGCGCAATTCAAAGCCAAATACGGCTATGACTTGGGCGTGCCCTTGAACTGGAGCGCTTATGAAGACATCGCGGCCTTCTTCACCAACGATGTCAAGAACATTGATGGCAAGCCCATTTACGGTCACATGGACTACGGCAAGAAGGATCCCTCGCTGGGCTGGCGTTTTACCGATGCCTGGCTGTCGATGGCGGGTTCCGCCGACATAGGCATTCCCAACGGCAAGCCGGTCGATGAGTGGGGCATCCGCGCCTCGGCTGACGGCTGTACGCCCCAGGGCGCATCCGTTGCACGGGGTGGCGCCACCAACTCACCGGCCGCCGTTTACGCGCTGACCAAGTACATCGACTGGATGAAGCAGTACTCACCCAAGGAGGCCATCGGCATGACCTTCGGCGAAGCCGGACCGGTGCCAGCGCAGGGACAAATTGCTCAACAAATCTTCTGGTACACCGCGTTCACCGCCGACATGATCAAGCCGGGCCTGCCGGTTGTGAATGCGGACGGCACGCCCAAGTGGCGCATGGCACCCGGACCCAACGGTCCCTACTGGAAACAGGGCATGCAAAATGGTTATCAGGACGTCGGTTCCTGGACCTTCTTCAAGAACCACGATGCCAATAAGGTGGCGGCCGCCTGGTTGTATGCGCAGTTCGTGACCGCCAAGACGACCTCATTGAAAAAGACGATAGTGGGCCTGACACCGATCCGCGAATCGGACATCCAGTCCCAAGCCATGACAGATATGGCGCCCAAGCTCGGCGGCCTGGTGGAGTTCTATCGCAGCCCGGCACGCGTGGCATGGACGCCGACTGGCACCAATGTGCCTGACTATCCAAAGCTGGCGCAATTGTGGTGGAAAAACGTGGCGGTAGCGGTGACGGGTGAGAAGACGCCGCAGGCGGCGATGGACAACCTGGCGACTGAAATGGACGACGTGATGGCTCGGCTCGAGCGCTCGGGTATGGCGGTCTGCCCGCCCAAACTCAATGCCAAGTCAGACCCCGGTAAATGGCTGAGCGACAAGGGAGCACCCTGGAAGAAGTTGGCCAACGAAAAGCCAAAGGGCGAAACCATTGCCTATGACACGCTGCTCAATGCGTGGAAAAACGGCAAGGTTCGCTAGCCTGGCCCCCACGCTTGTCACTTCGTGTACTGCGCTGCCCCCCAAGGGGGCTAGCCTTGCTTGGGGCGGCCCGGCGCGGCGGCTAAGGACCGGGTCTGAAATCCAGCGCTACTGACGGGTGGCCGTGTGGGCAGCGTTTCACACGGCTTTTTTTCCGAGTCAAGTTTATGAATAAACCTGTCACACAGAGCCAACCTGAAGAAATACCGAGAGTCAATCATTTATGGCTACCAATGCACAGCCTTTGCTGACGCAGCGCGAAGCGCTGATCTCCAAGCTGGCCCAAGGGGGTCAATATGACATCGCCATTGTGGGCGGCGGCGCAACCGGCCTCGGGGTCGCCTTGGATGCGGCAGCGCGGGGTTATAGCGTGGTCCTAGTCGAGTCGGACGATTTTGCCAAGGGCACCTCATCGCGTTCGACCAAACTGGTGCACGGCGGCGTGCGTTACTTGGCGCAGGGCAATATTGCGCTGGTGCGCGAGGCGCTGCATGAGCGCTCCACACTGCTCAACAATGCGCCGCACCTGGCGCAGCCATTGGCATTTGTCATGCCGTCCTATCGATGCTGGGAAACCCCTTTTTACGGGTTGGGGCTGAAAATGTATGACGCGCTGGCCGGCAAGGACGGCCTGGGCAAGACCGAGTTTCTGAGCCGCGACCAAACCCTGGCTTTGTTGCCCACGGCGCAGCCGCGGGGACTCAAGGGCGGCGTCAAGTACTGGGACGGTCAGTTCGACGATGCGCGGCTGGCGCTGGCGCTGGCGCGCACCGCTGCAACTTACGGCGCGCTGCTGGTGAATTATTGCCGCGCCTCGGATCTTCTGTATCAAGGTGGAAAGATCGCCGGACTGGTCTGTGAGGACACGCAAACCGGCAATCAATACAAAATTAATGCGCGCTGCGTGGTCAACGCGGCCGGGGTCTGGGTCGACGAATTGCGGCAGAAAGACGGCGCCGCCCAGGGCGCTGGCCGGCGTCCGACGCAAGCCCTGGTGGCGCCCAGCCAAGGGGTTCATATTGTGGTGGATCGGGAATTTCTGGACGCCAACGTGGGCTTGATGGTGCCAAAAACGGCCGATGGACGGGTCTTGTTCGCCGTCCCCTGGCTGGGGAAAGTGATCCTCGGCACCACCGATACGCCGCGCCATGACCTGGCGCGCGAGCCGCTGCCGTTCAAGGAAGAGGTCGATTTCATTTTGAATGAATCAGCCCGCTACCTGCGCCGCGCGCCCCGGCGCTCAGACGTCAAGAGTGTCTGGGTGGGCCTGCGCCCGTTGGTCAAACCGCAGGGCGATGAGGGCGACGACACCAAGGGCCTGAGCCGCGAGCACACCGTGCTGGTCAGTCGCAGTGGGTTGGTGACGGTCACCGGCGGCAAGTGGACGACCTACCGCGCCATGGCGCAGGATGTGCTGGACCAGTGTGCCGCCAAGTCCTTGCTGGGGCGCAGGCAAGCGGGCGTGACGGCTCATTTGAGGCTGATTGGCGCCGGCCGGGCGGGGCTGCCAACACGCTCCATTTGTCAACCACCCGGCCTGCACTCGTATGGTGACGAGCAGTCATGGGTGCTGAGTTTGCCGGGTGCCGATAGCGCGCTGTGCGATGGACTGACCGAGGCCATGGTCCGGTTTGCCGCCCGCTTTGAGTACGCGATCAAGGTGGAGGACGTGTTGGCGCGGCGCTCGCGCCTGCTGTTTCTGGACGCCCGCCTGGCAGGCTCCCTGGCGCAACGGGTCGGCGAAATCCTGTTGCAGGAAACCGGCCTGGACCCCGAAGTCGGGGCGTTCTCGGAGTTGGCGCAACATTATTTGCGTTTGCCGGAATAAAGTCGCTTGACGGGCGCAAAAATGCGGGGCACAATCACCGGCTTCGCTTGAAAAAGTATGAAGTGTCTGCCCAAAGGACGCAATGTGAGTGGTTCATGTTGCCAACGACGGGCCCAAGACTGACTGGAAATTGTTGAAGGCTGGCTTGCGGGTTGGCTGGGTGATGTTTCTGGTGCAAGTTGGGAATAATTGAAATGATCCAAGCTGAATCTCGATTAGAAGTTGCCGACAATACCGGCGCAAAGTCCGTCCTGTGCATCAAGGTGCTCGGTGGCTCCAAGCGTCGCTACGCCAGCGTTGGCGATGTCATTAAGGTAAGCATCAAGGAAGCCGCTCCGCGTGGTCGCGTCAAAAAAGGCGAGATCTACAGCGCGGTGGTGGTTCGCACGGCCAAGGGCATTCGTCGCAGCGACGGCTCCCTGGTCAAATTCGACGGCAATGCGGCAGTGTTGCTGAATGCCAAATTGGAGCCCATCGGCACCCGCATCTTTGGACCGGTGACGCGCGAGCTGCGCACCGAGAAGTTCATGAAGATCGTGTCGCTGGCACCTGAAGTTTTGTAAGGAAGCGCCATGAACAAGATTCGCAAAGGCGACGACATCATCGTGCTCACCGGGCGCGACAAGGGCAAGCGCGGCAAAATTTCGCTGCGCAAAGACGACTCTTATGTAGTGGTCGAAGGCATCAACAAAGTCAAGAAGCACACCAAGCCCAATCCCCTCAAGGGTACGGTTGGCGGCATCGTCGAAAAGTCCATGCCAATTCATCAGTCCAATGTGGCGATTTTCAACGCTGCCACCGGCAAGGCTGATCGGGTTGGCATCAAGTTGCTGGCTGACGGTAAGCGCGTTCGCGTTTACAAGTCCAGCGGTGAAGAAATCAAGGTGGCATAAGCATGGCTCGTTTGCAACAACACTATCGCGAAAAAGTAGCGCCGGAGCTGATGGCCAAGTTTGGCTATACCTCTCCCCTGCAGGTTCCGCGTCTGACCAAGATCACCCTGAACATGGGTGTGAGCGAGGCCGTGGCCGACAAGAAGGTCATGGACCACGCCGTCAGCGACCTGAGCAAGATTGCCGGTCAAAAGCCAGTCGTCACCATGTCCAAAAAAGCCATTGCCGGTTTCAAGATTCGCGAGAATCAGGCGATCGGCTGCATGGTCACGTTGCGCGGTGTGCAAATGTTCGAGTTTCTCGACCGTTTCGTCACGGTCGCGCTGCCGCGTGTGCGCGATTTCCGGGGTATTTCCGGGCGTGCCTTTGATGGCCGTGGCAACTACAACATCGGCGTCAAAGAGCAAATCATTTTTCCTGAAATTGAATATGACAAGGTTGACGCCTTGCGTGGGCTCAATATCAGCATCACCACAACGGCCAAGACCGATGAAGAGTGCAAGGCACTGCTCGCAGGTTTCCGTTTCCCGTTCAAGAACTGAGGTGACCCGTGGCTAAAATGGCTTTAATTCAGCGCGAACTCAAGCGCGACAAACTGGTTGCCAAGTACGCGAAAAAACACGCCGAATTCAAGGCAATCGCAAACGACGCAAAACGCAGCGATGAAGAGCGTGCGGCAGCCCGGCTGGGCCTGCAGGCACTCCCGCGCAACGCAAACCCGACACGTCAGCGCAACCGTTGCGCTATCACCGGTCGTCCTCGTGGCACCTTCCAGCACTTCGGTCTGGCGCGCGCCAAAATTCGTGAAATGGCTTTCGCAGGGGAAATCCCCGGCATCGTCAAGGCCAGCTGGTAAGCGGTAGGAGACATAGATATGAGCATGAGTGATCCCATCGCCGACCTGTTGACACGGATTCGCAATGCGCAAATGGTGGCCAAGGCCACTGTCAGCGTACCCTCTTCCAAGGTGAAGGTGGCCATTGCCCAA